>JAMWCG010000141.1:0-2675 GCA_023818555.1 Candidatus Omnitrophota bacterium | reverse complement strand
GGTGGTCAACAATTATTCCTTTTTTTACTCCCTTGCCTAAACTTCCCAAGGGTCGCTCATTTAAAGCTAAATTCAAGTTCCTCCCCTCAGCTACCCAGAGCTCAAAATTATTTTTTGCTTTCCAAGTCTCTTCTGTCCCCGCTTTTAGAATATGCTGAAAAACAACCTCTCCATCCACTTTTACCTGAAGCCAAGTATCCTTTTTTGCCTTAACTTTCAGGGTTAATCCCTGGCTGAGAGGAATGAGTAAAGGTTCTCCGGACCTTGCGCTGAGCGTTTTTTTCTCACCTTTTAATCTCTGGGGAACTAATCTTTTGAGTGTGTGGGCAAGAAAAATAAGAAAAAGAAAGAGGAAGAAAAACAAAATCAGTTTTAAAACCAACCGCGGGAGGAATTCTTTTCTCCTAACTTTTCTCTCTCCCTGGATAGGCAGGGTGGAAGAAGAAAGGGGTTGCACAAAGGTGGATAAATAGATGTTCAATATCTCCGTGCTGTTTAATCCCAAGAACTCGGCATATTTTTTCAAGAAACTTTTTACATAGACCGGACCGGCCAAATTGGCAAATGCTTCCTCCTCTAAGGCGGATAAAACCTTGGTGGGGATATGCGTCTGCCGAGATATTTCTTCCAAACTCAACTGTTTATTTTCCCGTGCCTTTTTTAAGGTTTCTCCGACGGACATCTTTCGTTTAGCTGGTTATTTACCTCTCATTGGGGTTTAATTTTTGTGCATACTCTTCCTTTTTCACCAGGATTTCCCGTGGTTTTGCCCCCCGGTACGGTCCTACAATCCCTTCTTCCTCCATCAAATCAATAAGCCGTGCCGCACGGGTAAAACCAATCGCCAGCCGGCGCTGAAGAATGGATGCTGAGGCTTGACCACTTTCCAGGACAATCCTTACTGCTTCCGTATATAGTTCGTCTTTCTCCTTATCTAAACCAAAGCGTTTTTTTTCTACCTCTTTAAGTAAGAATTCATTATAAAGAGGTTGGCTCTGTTTCTTCCAGAACTCCACTGCTCTTTCTATTTCCTGGTCAGAAACTAAACTTCCCTGTGCCCGGATTGGCTTGGAAGTCCCCGGTCTTAAGAAAAGCATATCCCCTTTACCTAAAAGCTTGTCCGCTCCATTCATATCTAAGACAGTGCGGGAATCCACCTTAGAAGCCACCCGAAAAGAAAGCCGGGCAGGAAAATTTGCTTTAATTACTCCCGTAATCACATCCACCGAAGGTCTCTGGGTAGCCAGAATCAGATGTATACCTACCGCCCGGGAGAGATGGGCAAGACGAGTAATCGCCTCCTCTATCTCCTTGGAAGCAACTACCATCAGGTCAGCCAGTTCATCAATCACGGTTACGATATAGGGCATAGGCTGTGTGAAATCTATCTTATGAAAATCATTGTGTAATTCCTCTCTCCATTCTTCCTCAGAAATTTTCTCCCCTTGTTCAATCTTTTCATTATATCCTTCAATATTTCTCACTCCCAGTTTAGCAAAGATACGATATCGCCACTCCATCTCCTCCACTAACCAGGAAAGCACCAGAGCAGTTTTCTTGGCATCGGTTACCACCGGAAAAAGAAGGTGTGGCAAACCGTTGAAAAGCGCCAGTTCCACCATTTTGGGGTCAATAAGAATAAAACGTACCTCCTCAGGAGTGGCTCTAAAAATTATACTCATTATGAGCGAATTTACGCAAACCGTCTTCCCTGAACCAGTTGCTCCGGCAATCAAAAGGTGAGGCATATCCTGAAGATTACTGATTAAAGGATTACCTGCAATATCCTTACCTAAAGCAATAGCCAGTTTGTAATCTGCTTGTCTAAACTCTTTGGTTTCCAGAATCTCTTTTAGATAAACCAGGGTGGTGAGGGTATTGGGAACCTCCACACCCACTGTCCCGCGTCCAGGAAGAGGAGCAACTACCCTTACGCTGGATGCCTTCATTACCAGGGCAATGTCATCACTCAAAGAAACAATTTTATTAATCTTTACTCCCGGAGCAGGCTGTAGTTCATAGAGGGTAACCACTGGGCCACGCTCTACGCGCACCACTTTTGCTTCAATATTAAAATCGCGCAGGGTATCTTCTAAGATGCGGGAATTTTCTTGCAGGTCTTCTTTTATCTCCCGCTCTTCCATGGGAGGAGGAGATTGTAAAATGTCCAAAGGAGGGAGAAGAAATGTTTTCCCTTTTCGGCCTCCCTCCTGTATCTCTGCCATCACCGCTTCCTGGGGTTTTTCTTCCCGCTTCTCTTTCCTCTCCTTAGGTTGCGGGGTGATTTTAATCTCCGGGGCACGAGAAACCACCTCTCCCCATACCTTCTCCGTCTCCCTCACCTCGGTCTCTCTCTTACCTGCTGGGAGAGACCAGGCTTCCTTTGTTTTCTTTATCTCTCTTTTCTCCTTCCGAGGGGAAGGCCGAAAAAGAATCCTTAGAAAGCCCATTCCCTGCTCTAACCAAGTCCGTAAACCAGCAATGCAGGGAGTAAGAAGGATATCTGTAACCAAGATAATGGAAAGTAATGCCAGGGTGGATAAAATTATGCCTGCCCCCAATTTCCCAAAATAATGCTCCAGAAATACGGAGATGAAGTGTCCTACCAAACCCCCTCTTTTAAATTTTGCGGTCTCATCTATCCCCACCAGAGAAAACATCCCTGCCAGAACCAG
>JAMWCG010000140.1 GCA_023818555.1 Candidatus Omnitrophota bacterium | reverse complement strand
CCCAATAAACTAATTTCTTTATCCTTGTGGGGTGGGATTTCACTTCGAAGATAAACGCCATACGAAGTAACCCAATCCAGACTAATTTTATCTTGAAATTCATAATTAATTTCTAAAATAGATAAAGAAAAATTCTTTCGAATAATTTCCTTAATTTCTTCTTTCCTTTTTTCCAATAAATCTATCTCATTTTTTATTATCTCTACTTCTTTTGTGAACTTCTCTTCTATTTCATTTATTTTCTTTATTACCCGCTCTTCCGGAGATATTTGGGTTCTCCCAATTTCTCCCATCTTTATTAAACGCCATAACCCACCTTCAATTTTCTCTGCTTTTGCTGGGGAAATTACTCCCCAATTTTTTGAATCGGCAAGTTCGGCAACATTGATATTAAATGCAGAAATTACTGCCGAACTGGTAGTTATATCAGTATTAAAATCAGGAAAAGCAAAAAAATCCCCCCTCTCTTCTATAATAAGAAAGGTTCCGTTTGGGTCTTTGCGGAAAAGGTAATCAGCATCCTTAGGTGCCAAGTATCCCTTCTCTGCCCTTTCCCCTTCCGGAGATACTCGCACCGCATCCCTACTTTTTATAAATTCTTCTTGGAGAGTTTTATCTTTAGATTGAAGCGTCCGATTGTATGCCTCAAGGAGAGGAATTTGGGTGACTTCAATTGGTGGTTCTTTTCTTTTTTCTTCCTTAATCATTTCTCTGATTCGCTCCAAAAGACTCTCGTTTTCTAATACCTGTTTCGTGGTCTCCTTTATTATCCCATCACGTTTAGAAGATAAAACGCTTTCTATTTCTTGGGGGAATTTTTCCCACTTCTCCCCTACTTTCTGTGCTCCTACCTTAACAAAATCGCGAAGAAGTCCCAATTGCCTTTGAATACCCTCAAGCCCTTTTATTTCTCTCTCTTCCCCCTCTTCTTTTTTCTTCTCTTTTTCCTCCCCCCAAAAGGCTTTGCTTATTGCCGAGCCTAAATTTTTAGGTAATAAAATGAGCATCGCTACCAGAGATAGAACTACCAATCCTCCAAGAAATAAAAGAATAAAAAGAAATTTACCTATATATCCCTCAATTCTTTCCTCTGAAGATTTGGGAAGATATGGTTTCAACAATTTTATCGGGCAATATAAAGTTTCATTCTCTACTTCCGCCTTGATTTCTTTGGTGCTCCCCTGCATTTCTGGGGGAATATTTTCATACCCTTCAAGGAAAGGACGCAATTTACTTTCCGGCAAAAGAAGATAAATTGTGAGAGTCTCGTTTCTTCTCATTTCATCTTCTTTAGGAGAATAAGGATTTTTGGAAACGACCCTAATCTCATCTTCTTTTTTCATTATTTTTCTAACAACCAGTTTCCGATTGAAGATTTTGCACGAGTCTAAGATACTATCCAATTTCCGAAGGGGGTATTCTCTTATATCTAAATTGGAAAGATTGACTGTTCCCGTATCTTCCTTGGTCTCTTGAGAAATATAAGGGATTAACAAATCCCGAGGGCATAATATGTTTTTCCCTTCTATCCGCGCTTCAATTTCCCCTGAACTCTTCTCTTTTTCTCTTTGGTAAGCCTCAATGAAAGGAGATAATTCGCTCTTAGGAACAGAAAGAAAAATAGTAAGTTGATCCTTACTTCGTAATTCGTTGGTAGGATAATGAGGACCTTGGCGCGCAGGAACAACTTTAATCACATCACCAGTGTCAGAGATAGATTTAACCTTATAGATCACTCGATTCCTATCAATTCCAACAGAGTCTAAAATATGGTCTAAATCTGAAAGAGCACGATTGCTAAATGGAATGCGTTGGAGAGAAATAGGCTCGGTTTCTCGCCGCTGTTTTTTCTGTTGAGTAGGATTAGAATCAATTTGAGAAAGTAAAGTTAAAAGAGACAAGATAAGAAATATCATCTTCTAAGACTCCGGTTGGAGATACCTATTGAGAACTTCTTTCACCTCCTCAATAAAGAAAGGTTGAATCAATTCAACTTTTTTCGGGTCAACCTGGGAAAGTAGGAATTCAATACGATTTTTTATAAATACCGGTTGATACTTCATATTGTCAAGACCGATATCATCTGCTATTTGATTATAGATCCTTATGTATGCCTCAAGTTCCGGAAATTCGTTGGGAACCGTAATCTTAGAAAAATCCATGCTTTCCACCGCTTCCATACCTCTATTCCACTCTAAAACCGCACTTTGGTAAGAATAACCAGTTTCACCAATTATCTTTTTTGGCTCTACCTTCCCCATTTCCTCTTCAAAAAGTAAACCTCTGGCAACTTCCTCTTTTGGGTCTCTCGAGTAATGGAATTTAATAAGTTCTGCTTTTTGGGGATCAAAGTCGGCACTTTCCTGAATTATCTTTCTTAAATTCGCAAATAGGTCGGTATCTGGACAAATCCATTTTAGTAATTTGGAGCCATTGCCGGAAAAAAAGATTTCACAACCTTCTAGAGGAACTTCTCTTTTAATGTCACGAAGAAGAAGCCCAAGGTAGTAAAGGAGAGCGCCACCACCAAACATTATAAGTGTGCGGAGTTTTTTGAAGGCGCCGAATGCCTGACGACGAACTTCACCTATAATTTCTGCTTCTTTCTTTCTTTTCAAAATAGTATTAATAAGAGCGGGAACCAATAAGCCCTTTTGAGAAGATGTCCAGATTCCTTCAAAAGTTGGCATCCAATCTTTGGGGTTCTCTGAAAATAACTTAATCAACGTAATGTAAAAATCATTGTCCCGGAGTATAAAATCTGTGAGAATATTACCGGCTAAGATGATGGATGCTTGGGCTTTTAATTCCGGTTTGCTGCCAGTGGTCATCCATATCCCAATATCTGTAGTCCCTCCACCAATATCAAATACACAAGAAGCAATAGTTCCTCCGATAGCCATCTCCCTTTTGCCCACCCAATATTTACAAGCAGCGACACTCTCGGTTTGGAATTTTTCCTCAGAAAAATTGATGGTAAATCCTCTTTCTATTTTAAACTTTTGCACAATTCCACTTTCCCAATTTCCCTTAAGATCGGATATCCATTGGTTTATAAAGGCAGATGGGTAAGAAGAGTAAAATGTAAGTTTTTTTATTCCATTAGCCCGAGCCTCAGCCATAATTAAAAGGACAAGATGTTGAAGGAAATTGAGAATGTAGTCACGCTCCTCGGTCTCGGTTGTCCATTTTAGATTCGGTTTGACATCGCCCCGAGTAAGTGTAATTGGGTAAGCGGGATAAGTATCTAAATGGAGAAGGATTCCGTCTAAAACCATCTCCTCAGATTGAGGGCCTCCTCCACCTGTCTTTAAAATTCGGTAAATACTTGTAAAACTCTCTTTTTCCCAGAAGGGCATAAAACGAGGAATGAAGAAGTCCTTAATCTCCACATCCGCACGTCTGGTTAATTTTAAAGTTCTATCTTCAAATCTTAAAAGAGTAGGCACCCCTTCCTTTCCTTCCTTGTAGCAGACAGTTGTGTTGGAAGTCCCGAAATCAACCCCTACAAACCATTCATTCCCCTTTATACTCTCTGGCGAAGAAAACTTTGGTATGATTAAACCGACAGGCGTTGTATTATACTCACAAACAACACCTTCAATTGGTTTAGAACTCTTCCAAATGACAT
>JAMWCG010000139.1:2192-3631 GCA_023818555.1 Candidatus Omnitrophota bacterium | reverse complement strand
AATTCTCTTCTTTTTTTCCAGTAAGGGGGTTTTCTATTTCTCCCAGGGAAGCCAGTGCCTGCATCCCCAGACTGGTAAGAAAAAATTTAAAATCCGCCACTACAGATTGGTTTTCCGGATTCTCCATTACTTCACCACTATCCCCGCATATCCTACTACCGAGGAATAATCTCCGGAAGCTTTTCCGCTGGTTTCGTATCTTATCAATTCCGCCGTTTTTGCTCCCAGTGCCTTAACCAGAGAAAGCATAATAATTGTGGGAGCATATCCACACATACTTATCCGATAGCGATTAACTCTTTCAAAGAGTAAATCTTCCCGGAGGGAAAGGATTGCTTCAATTGCCAAGCGGTCTTTTCTCTCTGCCTGGTTATGGGGCTCATAGTGTGTCATATCCGAAGAGGCAACTACAAGTAGATTCTCCCTCCAAGGTTTTAAAATTTCTGCCAATTCCTTGCCCATTTTCTCATAGGTCTCGTAGGAAGATTCACTGATGACCACCGGAACAATGGAAAATTTTTCCTTCAAGTATTGAAGAAAAGGGATTTGCACCTCTAAGGAATGTTCATAACGATGTGCAAGCTGGTCTTCCTCTATATATTGCGAATTTTTAAAGATTTTTTCGGCAATCTCTGCATCAATCCCTACCTCTCCCAGAGGGGTTACCCATTTTCCTTCCGGCATAAGACTAAAAGTTTTGCCCATCCCCGTATGGTTTGGACCAAGCAGAACGACCTTTTCCGGAATAATTATCCGGGAGAAAACTTCTCCTGCCACCTCACCCGAATAGATATAACCGGCATGAGGAGAGACCACTCCCAGAACTCTTTCGCGAGAAAGACTTTTAGGAATTAACTTATCCAGAAGTTTAATTAACGCC
The DNA here is from genome assembly GCA_023818555.1 of Candidatus Omnitrophota bacterium. Taxonomy (GTDB): domain Bacteria; phylum Omnitrophota; class Gorgyraeia; order DTHP01; family DTHP01; genus DTHP01. The sequence continues at coordinate 2,751 of JAMWCG010000139.1, read as the reverse complement.
GATTTTTCTCCTGGATAAAATTGTCCTGCTACACAGGGATAACGGACAAATCTCTCTCTCATTTCTCAAAATTCTATCATAAATCTTTCTCGTCTGCAATCAGATTAATTATTCTTTGGCTGGAGTTCTATCAAGACATAATTGTCTTTTCCAAAATATTTCTGGGCCACCTCCTCTAAGTCCTTCTCTGTGACCGAATCTATTCGCCTTTCATACTCTTTATAATAGTCAAAGCCTAACCCGTAGAGTTCATCCAAGGCGGTAAGGAAAGAAAAATTCTGTTTTGTTTGAAGTTCCCTTTTCTTTTTGCCAAGCAAGGAAGCTTTGGCACGTTCTATCTCTTCAGGAATAAAATCCCCCTCCCGAAGATGGTTTATCTCTTGCTCCAGAAGTTCCTTTACTCTTCTCAAATTATCTTTATCCGTGGCGGACAAAAACAGGAAATATCCAGTATCCAGTCCCGCAACATAGTAGACATCCACAAAATAAACCAGCCCTGCTTTTTCTCTAATTTTTTCAAATAATCGGTTACCCTGTCCCCCCAAAATCTCCTCCAGAA
>JAMWCG010000139.1:0-2182 GCA_023818555.1 Candidatus Omnitrophota bacterium | reverse complement strand
TATAGTATTGGGGAGAATAGAGCGAGACTGTGCGGAAACCTAAGCCTACCAGCGCTTGGGTTTTGTCTATTTCCTCTCTGCAGAGGCGGGGATGGTCTATGGGGGCTTCTGTTAGGTTATGAAAAGAGAGGAAATTCTCTCCTCTCTTCCAAGAAGAAAATTCCTTTTCAATCACTTTCCGAACTTCTTTACCTGCAAAATCTCCCATCACAGAAAGGACACAGTTTTTGGGATTAATGAATTTATGATAGAATTCACGCACTTCCTCCAATTTAATTCTTTCTATGCTCTCTTTTTCTCCTAAGATATCACGGCCATAAGGATGGGTGCTAAAAAGCTCTCGCTTTAGCCGTTTTACTAAATACTCCAGGGGGTCATCTTCCTTTTGTTTTATCCTTGCCAGGACCTGATTTTTTTCTTTTTTCAGTTCTTCTTCCGGGAATTGGGCAAATTTGATTATCTCTGCGAACTGATGAATCCCCCTTAAAGTATTTTCACTGATTATGCTCAGTGATAACCCTAAACTGTTATTTCCGCTAAAAGCACTCAAAGTCCCTCCATATTTTTCCAAGCGTTGATTAATCTCCTCTGAGGATTTATTAAGCGTCCCCTTGGGAAGGAGATTGGCACAGAGATTAGAGATGCCATTCTTTGCTTCCTCCTCCAGGCGCAGACCACCCAAGCAGACCAGATTAACTGTGGTAGTGGGTAAAGTATGGTCTTCTTTGAGCAGAAGGGTTAAACCGTTCTTTAAAGAAAATTTTTCTATTTCTTCACCTTCTTTTTTAAGCTCTCTTTTCTCCTCTCTTCTTCTCTCCGCGTAAGCAGGGATGAGTGTAACCACCATCAAACTCTCCTCGCGCAGATATTTCCGGGCAATCTGTCTTAAGTCTTTGGGTTTAATGGCTTTAATTTTTGCCACATAAAAAGAATAAAATTCCGGTTCCCCGGTAAACATCTCTCCTGTGGCTATTTGATGTGCCTGGTCCTGGACCTTTTCTTGTTCAAGGTAATATTGATGCAGGATACGATTTTTTGCTCTATTTACCTCCTCCGCAAAGAGAGGAAATTTTTTAATCCTGTTTATCTCTTCCCAGATAATTTTAATAATCCTTTCTTTATCTGCGTATTCTCCTACCAGATATATTGCGAATATGCCCTTATCTCGGGGGGTATGGTTGAAACAGGAAAGGCTGTAGACAAGATTCTCTCGCGTAATTAAACGCCGATAGAGTCGGGAGCTCTTCCCTTCTCCTAAGATGCTGGCTAAAAGGTCAAGACCATAGAGGTCAGGGTGAGTGATCTCTATCCCGGGAAAGCCTAAGATTAGATACATTAATTTGGTGGGATAAGTTTCTTCATAAAGAGAAGGAGAGATATGTTCCGGTTCAGTTATGTTCATTGCTTCTCTTGCTTTCCCTCTTTCTATTTGAGAAAAAATAGTCTTTATTTTCTCAAAATCGTCTTCCGATATCCCTCCCACGATACTGAGAATCATATTCTGTGGGACATAGGTTAGTCGGTGATAATCTTTCAGTTCTTCTAAGGTCAGTTTTGAGAATAATTCTGGATAACCGATAACTGGATACTTATAAGGGTGGAGCCGATAGAAGTTCTGCCAGAATAATTGGTAAATTTTCCTTTCCGGTTCATCTTCATTCATGAGCATCTCATTTAAAATTACCCGACGCTCTTTTAAAAATTCCTCTTCTTTTAAAAGAGGAGAAAAGAGGGAATCTTTTAAAATAAGCCCTGCTTCTTCTGCCTTATCCCGGGGGACGGTGATGCTAAATGCGGTATATTCCTGGGTGGTGAATGCCTGAATCTCTCCACCCAAAAGTTTGACCTGGCGGGCGATTTCTCCTGCAGGATATTTCTCTGTCCCTTTAAAGATAAGGTGTTCTAAGCAATGGGAGACCCCGCTTCCGGCATAATTTCCTTCTCGGGCAGAACCAGTTTTGACTAAAATCTCCAAACTTACCAGAGGATGGTTTTCAATTTTTTTGACGAGAATGGTTAAGCCATTATTTAGAATAAACTTTTTTACTAACCCTTCTTTTACGCTCTCTGGAGATGCCGCGGAAAGATTACTTCCTTCCGCAAGCAGTGCAAAGGTCAACAAATAGCGCATCCTTTTAAGCATGTTTACCTCCTTAAAGCCAACTGTCCGCAAGCCGCTTCT
>JAMWCG010000138.1 GCA_023818555.1 Candidatus Omnitrophota bacterium | reverse complement strand
TTTTATTCCGATACGAAAAAAATAATCTCTCTTCCATCTTTTACACTTTAAGTTGAACTTTATTTGTCAAATTGGTAAGATTTTCACAAATATATTTAATTTGTTTTTCTGTAAGATGGGGAAACATCGGCAAGGATAAAATCTCACCGGCTATCTTCTCCGCAACCGGAAAATCTCCTTTCTTATATCCCAGTTCTCTATAAACTTTTTGCAAATGTAAAGGCAGAGGGTAATGAATCAATACCGAAATCCCTCTCTTTCTCAATTCTTCACAAAGCTTATCCCTATTTTTTATCCTTATGGCAAAAATATGATAGACATGCTTTCCGTATGACTCTTCTCTGGGAAGAACGACATCTTTGTTTTCCTCTAAACATTTAATATAAAGTTGAGCATTTTTGCGTCGCATTTCATTCCACTTATCAAGCTTTTCTAATTTTGCAGATAAAATCACCGCCTGGAGAGTATCTAAGCGTGAATTGTACCCTTTTATAATATGTTCGTAACGGGATTTCCTGCCGTAATCTCTTAACCTCAGTAGTTTCTTATAAACTTCTTTATTATTGGTCAACACCATCCCTCCATCTCCGCAGGCTCCTAAATTTTTTGTAGGATAAAATGAAAAACATCCCAGATCTCCCATTGAGCCTACCTTTCTGGTGCTCTGGTGTCCTGGGATTCTGGTTTTCTGATATTTGTATTCTGCTCCATGCGCCTGAGCACAATCTTCCACTATCTTCAAATTATATTTCTTTGCAATCTTTAACAATGGCTCCATATTTACTGGATGACCATAGAGATGGACGGGGATGATTGCTCTTGTTCTTTTGGTAACTACCTTCTCTATCTGAGAAACATCTATATTATAAGTTTTTTCTTCAATATCCACAAAAACAGGTCTTGCCTGAGTAAAAGATACTGCTAAAGCAGTAGCGATGTAGGTAAATGCGGGGACGATTACCTCATCTCCCTTACCAATTCCCAAACTTAAAAGTCCCAAAAATAAAGCATCGGTTCCTGAATTTACTCCCACCGCATATTTAGTCCCTATATATTTTGCAAATTCCTCCTCAAAATATTTTACCTCTTCTCCCAAAATGAAATTTCCCTTCTTAAAGACCTTCTCCCACCCCTCTTTTAACTCTTCTTTAATTTCTTGATACTGCTTCTCTAAATCTATAAATGGCACTTCCATTTTTTCTCCTTCCTAAATTTATAACCCGAATAACTCAGTATCCCATAACCCTATAGATTGCCTGCATTATCTCCTGAGGTTCAATTTCTTCAAGACATATCCTTCTCTCACATTTTGGCAGACGAAATTTCCAGTAGCAGGGTCTGCAGGGAACATCTTTGGTCACTACAATATGTTCATAACTTGCCGGATATGGCCCATAGACCTTTTCATTTACCGGTCCGAAGATAGAAACCGTCTTTACTCCCATAGCCACTGCTATATGCAATGGTCCTCCATCATTACAGATAATCAACTTACAGTATTTCATCAAACTTGCCAAAGTGCGCAGGTCTGTTTTCCCTGCCAGATTTATGGGTTTATTATTTGCCTTTACAGCCACCATGTCACAGATTGCTCTTTCGCGTTCATCTCCCAAGAGAATTACTTTTGCCTGATAATGGATTATTAAATTACTCACTAAATTTGCCAATTTATCATAATTCCAGTGCTTTAATAGAGCATCCTTACCCCAGCTCGCTCCTCCTCCCGGCACCACTCCCATGATTAAATCCCTTCCCGGGACGATACCTTCTTTGCTTAAAATATCCTTTGCTTTCTCTTGCTCTTCCGGAGTAAGCCATACCTCCAATTTTGTTTGCGAAGGTTTTATATTTAAAAATTTAGACAATTCAAGATAATAAGCAGGAACGGGTTTATAATAATATCCCTCAATTTTTATCTTATGGGTAAGAAAAACACCCCTATCCTTGTAGTCAAAACCAATGCGTTTGGGAACCCGAATTAACCAGAGGAAAAAACTATACTGTCTTCCTAATGATAAATCTATGGCAGTTTGAAATCTCCTTTCCCGAATTCTGCTTAAGAAGAGAAGAAACTTTTTTATAAAAGCGAACCTTGACCTTTGCCAGAGAGCTCGCCACTCATCTTTCTCAAAAACAAAGATTTCATCTATACAAGGATTGTGCTCTAATAAAGGAGCAACCCGCTTATTACAAAGATAGGCAATAAAACTATCCGGGAAATTTTTGCGGATATTCCTGAGTAAAGGGGTAGAAAATAAAACATCCCCAATTCCAAAGGGATTGATTACGAGGATATGCAAATTATTCTTTTGCCAATCAGCCATAGTTTATTTCCTGCGATAAATGTCATCAAAAAAATGAAGAGTTTTTTCCGCTGCTACTTTCCAGGAAAAATCCTTCGCCCTGCTTAAGGCTTTCTGGCGTAATTGCTGATTAAAATTTTTATCAGTAACTACTTTAAAAACTGCTTCCGCAAGAGAATCAACGGAACCGGGTTCAACGAGTAGGGCAGAATTTTTCCCAATCTCGGCACAGGCAGAGGTATGGGAGGTAACTATGGGACAGCCAGCCTGCATCGCCTCCACAATCGGCAAACCAAAACCTTCATAAAACGAAGGATAGACAAAACAATCACAGAGATTATAGAAAAAGTTAATCTTTGCTTGGGGAAGATAACCAGTAAAAACCACCCTTTCGTTTAACCTTAATTCTTCCACTAAAGAAAAAACTCCTTCTGCTCCCCAACCTTTCATTCCTACGATGACCAATTGATGGGGAATCTCTCTTTTTAATTTGGCAAAGGATAAAATCAGATTCTTCAAATTCTTTCTCGGCTCAATTGTCCCTACAAAAAGAATAAATCTATCTTTTATACCAGACTTTTCCAGGAGAAGCTTTGCTTTCTCCTTTTCCTCATCTTTAAGAGGAAAAAATTCCTCTCCTGCCCCCAAGTGAATTACTTTAATTCTATTCTCCGGAAACTTAAAATACTTTAGCACATCTTGTTTTGTATTTTCGGAAACCGTGATTATCCCATCTGCTTTCTCCAGGGAACGGACTATCTCTTTATTTACTTTTTCCAATGTCTCAGGAGAATGTCCCTCCGGGTATGCTTTTACAATCACATCATGGATTGTCAAAACAAATTTCTTACCTCGCGGAGGGATAAGGTCATAGCTTGAACTATGGTATAAATCAATCTTTGAAAAAAATAAGTCCGACTTTCTCCATAACCTTTCGGTAAAAAAACGAAAATTTCTATTTTTTATTTCGGGGTTTCTCTTCCCACTAAAAAATTTAATTCGGCTGTAAAGCAGATAACGATGACGGTGGTCAAGTTGAGAAAGATTTTTAATTAAATTGTAGGTATACTGACCGATACCCGTTCTTTGAGGTTTTACAGTTGAGCGAATGTCTATACCAATGACCATCTTAAATTTTTAAGAGAGAGATTATCTCTTCCAATCTTCTTGCCCTTTTTCCAAATATCTTTAAACTGACAATAGCTTTATGCTTATATTTTAAAAAAGATTTATTATAATCTTATTTCAAAGATGGATACCATCTTAGAAATATTTTTAAGAGGTGTGGAAAGAATAGAGAGGAGGAGATAGATCAATGAGAATAAAATTGATTATGATTGGAT
>JAMWCG010000137.1 GCA_023818555.1 Candidatus Omnitrophota bacterium | reverse complement strand
AGAGCATAGCTTCTCCCTCGGGCAATATAATTAGGAAGGATAATAGAAAGAAAGATTAAAATTAAAAATATGGCGTGTCTCTTAGTAATAAGTTTTTGTTTCTCAGAAGATGTGGATTGGATATCTTTTCTTTCCTCATTACCAAATAATAAAGTCATCACCCAGCCTACAAGAAAAGCCATAAATAAAGAACCGGCTACGCGGGAAACTGCCATCTCCATCCCTAATATAGAACTCGTAAACAAAAGCGACAAAACATTAGTAGAAGGGGAAACCCAAAGAATAATAAATGCCGGTCCTATTCCTGCCCCTGCAAAGTATAGTCCACTTCCCACTGGCAAAACTGTACAAGAACAGGAAGCGATAAAGAAACTGAATAGAGTTGCCAGAGAAAATGATTTTAATTTAGAGGCTTTTTCTCCCAAGTAAGATAAAATTGCTTGTTTATTAAAGAAAGAAACCATCCCCCCAGCCAGAAGAAAGGCAGGAATAAGACAGGTCAAAGTATGATGGAAAATATAATCTTTTAAAGCAAAAATCCCTGAAAGAAATAACCCTTTTATCATTCTGTTCCTTTCTATATAACCTTGAGAATTGCTTGTTGTTTTTTTATCTCTTGACGCAAAATGGATTTCACCATATCCATTAATTTATAAATATCTTTATTTTTTACCCAATAGAAAGAACGATTCCCTTCTTCTTTATAATCCAATATCCCTGCTCTTTTTAGTGTGTTGAGATGACGGGAAATTATAGACTGATCTCTTTTTAAAATACTCACCAGTTCACAAACACAGAGTCGTTCTTTTTCTTTTAAAATCTCAAGAATCTCAATTCGCAAAGGATGAGAAAATGCCTGTAGGTAGTTAGTTAACAAATTGGAGATGCCTTTATTCATTACAAGTTTAGCACAAATTTTAAGTATATGCTTTTATGCATTTATTCGCATAATAGCAAAAACAAAAATCCGTGTCAAGAAAAAAATCAATTTTATTTTTGGGTGGATAAATATGTGAAGGCGCTCAGGCAGGCTTTTGCTCCCTCTCCACAGGCAATAACGATTTGCTTTTCCGGAACATCCGTCACATCTCCAGCAGCAAATATCCCTGGAATATTCGTTTCATTGTGGCAGTTAACCTTTATTTCTCCAAATTGGTTTTTCTCCACATCCACAGCAAATTCAGAATTAGGGATTAAACCAATCTCCACAAAAACTCCTTCAATATCTAAAACTTCTTCTTTTCCCGAGACAATATCTTTTATACTAATGGACTTTACCATCTTATCTCCCAGAACAGCAGTAACCTTCTTATTATTGAGAACTTCTACATTTTTATAGCCTAACAATTTCTCCTGCATTATTTTGTCTCCGATTAGCTCCTGGGCAATATTGACAAGATAAATTTTCTTAGCAATGCGTACCAGTTGTAAACTTGCGTCTAAAGCAGAATTCCCTCCTCCGATTACTGCAACTTCTTTACCCGCAAAGAGTGGTCCATCACAAGTAGCACAATAGGTTAAACCACGGTTTTTAAATTCTTTCTCTCCCGGGACCTTTAACTCCCGAGAACGCTTACCTGAAGCAATGATCACTGTTTTTGCTTTATATTCTCCTTTATAAGAGAAAATCTCAACAAGATTATCTCTCCTGCTTACCCGGATTACTTCTTCACCTTCCCTAACCTCTACACCATATTTTCTTATATGCTCCTCAAATTTCTTTGCCAATTCAGGTCCGCTGATAAACTGATACCCCGTATAATTCTCTATCTCTCCACTTAAGGCTGCTTGGCCCCCAATATCTTTAGTAATCACTAAAAATTCTAATTTCTTCCGTGCCGCATAAACGGAGGCAGTAATTCCTGCAGGACCTGCTCCAATAATAATCAATTCATACATTCTTATAATCCTAAAGCAGATTTAATTCTTTCTTTATCAAAACCAACGATAATTTCTCCCTCAATATCTAAAACCGGTACTCCCATTTGTCCACTCTTACGAATCATCTCTTCGGCATACTCAGGATTTTGCGATACATCCAAGTCTTCAAAAGTGATCTTGTTTTCCTTCAAAAACTGCTTTGCCCTTATACAGAATGGACAGGTAGGAGTAGAATAAATCTTGACCGACTTACTCATCTTTCTTCCTCCTATTTTATATGTTTTGGTTTCAGGTCAATCACTTCTTCTACTTTTACCTCAATAAGATATTTAGGTGAAGGCAGATTCACTTCTGGATGGGTCGGATGTCCCTTCTCTCCCTGAATATTTTTAAGTAAGCGGTGAGTAACTCTCCGGGAAATTATGCTATCCCAATCTTTAATTAGCTCTTTCTTAGAACCGACCAATTTAACTATTTTTCCTCTACCTTTAAGAGAGTATCCACGAAACTTATGCTCATCCACTGCCGTAATACTTAAATGAAGATTATGCTGTAAATTTTTGAATGTTTTTCCCCGGTAGAGGTCAAAGAGATAAAATCTCTTCCCTTCTATTTTTACAATTCCTTTACAGGAATTATGGGGAAAACCACGGTTATCCAGTGTAGAAACAATGACGAAATTCTGGTGCTGGAAAAAATGAATAACTTCCTCAGGAATTTTCTGCATCTATATTTCTTTTTCCGCCATCCAGCGCCCATGCAGATTACAATTCTCCAAAGCAAGTAATTTACCCGCTCCTACCTTCAAGTGTATTCCTAAAGCCGGATTGAGCTTCTCCGGAGTGAGATGGTAACGGCAAATAAAGTTGTAATCAAGATAGAGGTCAATATACATTATGTAATGTTTTGCCTCCATGGGATGGATAATCTCTCCTATTTTTATATTGGCATCTAAACAACCCGAACCCACTAAACCACATTGCCTTTTAATCTCAATTAGCGGGATGTGCTTCTTTTCTAATTCGCTAAGATTCTTTGGATCGGCTGGTTTCTTAATGGCATTCGGGTCTAATTCAAAATCCTGCTTCGGAGCATTACATATCGGACAATTCTGGGGTGGTTCCCCAAAAGCAATGTATCCGCATCTCTTACAGACAAAAGTCTTCATCTCCCCTCCTTCTAGAATCTGTGCCAATGGTCTGTTTTTAAATCTGCGCTAATCTGTCTTTCATCCTTTCAGATTCTCAAACATCTCCTCATGGGTAATCTCTTCACCCATAATGTGCACAGCAAGCTGGTAGGTATCGTGGTCTTTACCAAAGGTCTTCTGGGCAATTTTATTATAGACTTCAATCGCCCCTGCCTCAGCAGTAGTGACTATTTTTATAATCTCATTATAGTCAGTAAGTTTTTTCATCACCCCCGGATAGGGTCCATTGGCATTCTTTTCCCAATCCCGTGGTATGTTGGTAGGCAAACCTCCTAATTCAATGATTCTCTCCGCTAATTCTGTAGCATGCTCAAGTTCGTCTTTAGCAATCTTGTTTAAGAATTCTTGCATATCCTCATAGCCCTTCCCTTCTACTGCCTGTGCCATATACCAGTAGGAATAGAATGCCAACCATTCATCGCAATAAGCCCGATCTAAATCTTTAATCAACTCCTTCAAATTTATTTCTACAATCTCTCTCGCCTTCTTTCCCATCTTACCTCCTTTCTGTAGGTTACTTCTTTGGCTTCATCTCTTGCCCACAGCAGATGATATCGCAAACATC
>JAMWCG010000136.1 GCA_023818555.1 Candidatus Omnitrophota bacterium | reverse complement strand
CGTTTCATCACTCCGGAATTGAAAGAGTATGAGACAAAAATTTTAAATGCCGAAGAAGAAATAAAAGAATTAGAATACAAAATTTTTATGGATATTCTGGGGAAGGTTTCCGAATTTGTTTTTCAAATTCAAGAAACTGCCAGAAAGATTTCTCTCTTAGATTGTTTTTCTTCCCTGGCAGAGGTTGCCTTGAGGAACCGTTACATATGTCCAGAGATAGACGATTCTAACGAGATTTACATTGCAGAAGGAAGGCATCCGGTGGTTGAGATAAATTTAGGGGCAAATAAATTCGTTCCTAATGATACTTTGTTAGATAATGCAGAGAATCGTTTCTGGATTATCACTGGTCCCAATATGGCGGGAAAATCTACCTATATTCGTCAAGTTGCTTTGATTGTTCTCATGGCACAGATGGGCTCTTTTGTTCCTGCAAAAAAAGCAAAGATTGGCATTGTGGATAGAATCTTTACGCGGATTGGGGCTCAAGATGTTTTAGCCAAAGGCTTAAGCACTTTTATGTTAGAGATGACCGAAACTGCCAATATTTTAAATAATGCCACTGAGAAGAGTTTAATTATTTTAGATGAAATTGGTCGGGGGACTTCTACTTTAGATGGTCTTTCCATTGCCTGGGCAGTCTGCGAGTTTATCCATAATCATCTGAAATCCCGCACCCTCTTTGCTACCCATTATCATGAATTGATCACACTCAGTCTGACTTTAAAAGGCGTAAAAAATTATAATATCAGTGTTAAAGAATGGGAGGATGAGGTTATATTTCTGTATAAATTGGTAGAAGGTGGTTGTGACAGGAGTTTTGGAATCCAGGTTGCTCGTCTGGCGGGAGTGCCTCAAGAAGTGATTAAACGGGCAAAAGAAATTCTTAGCAACTTAGAAATAAATTCTCTTACCGGTGATAGCCTCCCCAAGTTGGCAAAAACGGAGATTGAAAAGCGGGAAGAAAAACAGCTGGATTTATTTTCTCTTTCACCTCATCACTTCATAGAAGAATTGAAAAAATTGGATTTGAATAAAATAACCCCCCTGGAAGCCCTGAAAAAACTTGAGAGATGGCAGAAGAAGTTAAGATGAATAAGCGCATAATTATCCTTCCTCCGGAGATTGTCAATAAAATTGCTGCGGGAGAAGTGGTGGAGCGTCCCGCTTCAGTGGTTAAGGAATTGGTAGAAAATTCTCTGGATGCAGAGGCAAATTTGATTGAGGTGGAGATAAAGGATGCTGGGATAAAATCAATTAAGGTTACCGATAACGGCACAGGAATGGGTAAGGACGATGCATTAATCTGCACCCAGCCCCACGCTACCAGTAAAATTTCTTCTCTTGAAGACTTAGAGAAAATTTCTACCTTAGGCTTCCGTGGTGAGGCACTTTCTTCCATTGCCAGTGTTTCTTTAATGCGTATTATAACCCATAATGTGAAGGAATCTTCAGGAATAGAATTAGAGATTGAAGCAGGAGAAATCAAAAATGTGCGGGAAATAGGCAGTCCTCAGGGAACAACGGTTGAGGTAAAGAATCTTTTTTTTAATACTCCGGCAAGGAGAAAATTTTTAAAATCTCCCGCCACAGAACTTACGCACATTATTCGCATAATGGAACAATTTGCTTTAGCCTATCCAGAAGTCAATTTTCGCCTCTTTCATCAGGAGAAAGAGTTATTTAATTTTATACCTCAGAAAGAAGTTAAGGAAAGGATAAAGGATGTCTTAGGGAAAGAATGGGCAGAGAATTGGTTAGAGCTGAGTTTTAAGGAAAACAATTTAAAAATCTCAGGTTTTATCAGTAAACCGAATTTTTCTCGTTTAGACCGCTATGGACAATTCTTCTTTGTTAATAGAAGAACTGTGGTAAATAAAACCCTTTCTCATGCACTAGCGGTGGTCTATCAGGAACTCCTGCCTAAAGAGCGTTTTCCTGTAGCGATAATTTATATAGAAATAGAGCCTCATTTAGTTGATGTCAATGTTCACCCGACCAAGAGGGAGATTCGCTTTCAAAATGAAAGCCTAATTCATAATTATTTAGTCAAAGCAATAAAAGAGGCCCTTACAAAAAACTCTTTGCTTTCTGAAATTAGAGACGAAGATTCAACTTCTTTCTTACAGAAAGTTAAAGAGGAAGCTCCGCCTTATTCTTTATTTAAAGAAAATTTCTCTTCTCAAGTAAAAGGCTCTCCCCTTTTAGAAATTTCTCTCTTCCGTAAAGCTCCCTTTTTACAACTTAAAGATCTCTATATAGTTACTGCTGATGAAGAAGGAATTTTAATTATTGACCAGCATGCGGCAAGTGAAAGGATTATCTTTGCTGGTTTAGCAGAGGCAGAAGAAAAGAAAGAAGTCCAGAGGCTTTTAATTCCCGAAGTGGTTGATTTAGGATTAAAAGAAAGTCAAATTATTAAAGAGAATTTGGAGGAATTGAGAAATTTAGGATTTGAACTGGAAGAGTTTGGAAAAAATAGTTTTCAGATCAAGGCAATTCCCGCAATTATCTCTAAGTCTCCAAAACAATTGATCTTAGATATCGTTTCTGAGATTCAAGAAGACAAAACTATAAGATTAGAAAGAGAAAAATTGCTTTCTTTAATTGCTTGCCATTCGGCAGTTAGAGAAGGAGACAGTTTAGAAGAGACACAGATTGCTCGTCTAATCCAAGATTTGAAAAATACAAAATTCCCTTGGGTCTGTCCCCACGGAAGACCTACGATGATTAGATTGAGTTGGGAGGAGTTAAGGAAGCGCTTTAGGAGATGCTAAACAAAATATCAAAATTTAAATTCTTTTTAATCTCTCTCTACATTCTCCTCTCTATTCTCTACTTTAGCGAGGAGGTGAGTGCCCAGATGAAGATAGAACTTCCCAAACCAAGAATTGGTGGAGGACTGAGTTTATCCGAAGCATTAAATAAAAGAGAGTCTTGGCGAAATTTTACCCCCCAAGTGCTAAAATTGGAGGAGATTTCTCAGATTCTCTGGTCTGCAGGAGGAAAAAGGTTAGATGCCATTAGCGGGGCAACCAGAGTATATCCCTCAGCAGGGGCAACTTATCCTTTGGAGATTTATTTGGTAGTAGGGAAAAATGGGATTGAAGGACTGGGGGAAGGAATCTATTTGTATCTTTGGCAAGGGCACGCTTTAGAGAAAATTTCAGCAAGGGATGTGCGGAAAAATCTTGCCAATGCATGCTTAGGGCAAAGTTTTATCAGAGAAGCTCCTATTTCTTTAGCCATTCTTGCCGAGTATGAAAAAACCACTCTCCATTATGGGCAGAGGGGAATTCAGTATGTCCATATGGAGGTGGGTAGTATTAGTCAGAATTTACATCTGGTCTGTGAAGAGTTAGGCTTGGGAACGGTAATCGTAGGTGCCTTTTCTGATTCCGCAGTAAAGAGAGTTTTGGGACTCCCTGATAATTTAACCCCCTTGGCAATAATGCCTATTGGATATAAAAGATAAGGCAGATATCAAATGCAAAACGATAATCCAAAATTTAAAAAGGTTGAAGTTCCACTGAAGCGTGCTAACCGTTTGATTAATCATGGACCGGTCGTGGTAGTTAACGCAAAATATAAAGATAAAAAAAATATTTTAACCATAGCCTGGACTAACCCAGTTTGTAACAATACGCCATTAGTAGCCA
>JAMWCG010000135.1 GCA_023818555.1 Candidatus Omnitrophota bacterium | reverse complement strand
ACCCGGAGATAGAGCCGATTTTATTAAGAGCCCAAGAAATTCCCCGCTATGTAGAGACTGACCTTGATTGTGGCATCACCGGAGAAGATTGGATTCAAGAAAACGGTGTAGAGATTAAAGAAGTCTGCGAATTGGTATATGCAAAACAATCGCTTAAACCGGTGCGCTGGGTAATTGCAGTTCCCGAGGATTCCCCTATTAAAACCCTAAAGGATTTAAATGGGAAGCAGATTGCTACTGAATTGGTGAGGCTAACCAGAAGATTCTTGGAAAAAAATAAAATAAAAGCAAAGGTAGAATTTTCCTGGGGAGCAACGGAGGCAAAAGTGGCTCAGGGTTTAGTAGAGGCAGTGGTGGATTTAACCGAGACAGGGAAGAGTTTAAGAGTGCATAAGTTAAGGGAGATTGCCACAGTTTGTGAATCCACTACCAAATTTATTGCCAATCACAAAAGCTGGCAGGATAGATGGAAGAGAGAAAAGATAGAACAGATTGCTCTCCTCTTAAAAGGAGCGATTAATTCCGAAACTAAAGTGGGATTAAAAATGAATGTTTCTCAAGATAACTTAAAAAAAATCATCAAACACTTACCCGCTTTACGGAAGCCCACAGTTTCCCAACTCACTCAACCGGGTTGGGTAGCCATTGAAGTGATAGTGGAAGAGGAGATTGTGCGAAATTTAATTCCGCATCTAAAAAAAATGGGTGCAGAAGGGATAATTGAATATCCCCTGAATAAGGTAGTTTATTAAAGACCGCTTAAATTTTCTTGCCTTTTTTAATTTCCTTTTGTAAAATGATTCTGTTTTGTGGAAGAGGAGGCAGAGTTATGCCTTGTGGAAGGAAGAGAAAATTAAGAAAGATTAAGACCCACAAGCGGAAGAAGCGGAGAAGAGCACTTCGGCATAGAAAGAAAGAGTGGTAACTCCACAGGTTTAGATTTGCTTAAACTACGCAAGAAGGGATGTTTTTTCTCTTAATGATTATATTTTCTCTATTTTCGGCAGGCTGCGCTTCTCAGCAAGGACGCATAAAAGAGGAGATTGCCCAGGGGAATTATATACATTCTGATTTACGAGGTAAGGATGAGGAAACTGCTTTTTATACCGCTTATTTATCTGCTATCTTCTCGGAGAATGAAAATAATTTTTCTCAAGCCATAGAGGAATATAAAAAGGTCTTAGAGTACGATTTCAAAAATCCTTACCTCCATTCGCGTTTAGCGGTTTGCTATTTGAGGAATGGAGATGTCGTTGAGGCAATAAAGGAATTCCAATTAGTTTTACACTTTCATCCTGAAGATATTCAAACAAGATTCCTCCTTGCCCTCCTCTATACTTCCCTCGGGAAACTGGATGCAGCAAGCCAGGAGTACGAAGAGATTTTGAAGTTGAATCCCTATGACTTCCTTGCCCTCTCTTCACTCGCTGACCTCTATGTGAGCCAGGAAAAGACCTGGGAAGCGATCAGAGTATATGAAAAATTAATCGCTGAGAAGAAAGGCTCTGTGCTTTTGCACTTCAACCTGGGTATACTCTATGCCCGGGTTAATCAAATTGACCAGGCAATCCTGCAAATGGAAAAGGCACTGGAGTTAGAACCGCAATATCTCCAGGCAATTTTAAGTTTAGGAATTCTCTATGAATTGAAGGGAGAGTTTAGGCAGGCAATTGAGTCTTATGAGAAGGCATTACAGCTTGAACCAAACAATTTTAAAATTCATAACCTTCTCGCCCAGAGTCTATTTAAAAATAAAAAAATAGAGGAAGCCATAGAGGAATATAAAAAGATAATAGAAAAATTTCCTGATGAGGTTGATGGTTATATTGAACTTGCTTTTATTTATCTGCAGGAGAAGAGATATCCTGAAGCAGTTACCTTATTAAATACAGTAGTTAATAGAGAGAAAGCTTCTCGCCAAGATGAGATTTATTTTCTTCTGGGGATTGCCCATAATTTTAAGCAAGAGAATGAAGAGGCAGAGAAGTTTTATCTTAAAACCATTGAGCTTAATCCCCAGCATTCCCGGGCTCATTTTTATTTAGGAGCACTCTATGAGGGAATGAAAAAGGTTGAAGAGGCGATTAGATATTTAAAGAAGGCGATAGAACTCGACCCTCTAAATGCTGAGGCTTTAAATTATTTAGGATATATGTATGCAGAAGAAGGGATAAATCTGGATGAGGCGATTGCTTTGATAGAGCGTGCCCTTAAGCAGGAGCCAGAAAATGGAGCCTATTTAGACAGCCTGGGTTGGGCGTATTATAAAAAGGGGATGCTTGAGGAGGCTTTAAAATATATAGAAAAAGCCGCAAGCATTCTTCCCACTGACCCGGTGATCTTAGACCACCTCGGAGATTTATATTCTGAAAAGGGCTTATTGGATAAGGCATACGCAGTCTGGGAGAAGTCGTTAGAATTAGACCCTCAACAGGAAAAAATAAAAGAGAAATTAGAGAAATTGAAGTTAAGATGAGAGAAAAATATCCTCCTGAGTTAATTCGGGATTTGGAAGAAAAGTGTAAACGGGTAAGAAAATTGATTATTGAGGTGCTCGCCCATGCTGGTTCAGGACATCCGGGAGGTTCCTTATCTGCTACTGAACTGTTGGTCTGTCTTTTTTTTGTGCATTTAAGGCATAAGCCTAAGGAGCCTGATTGGCGAGAGCGCGATAGGTTTCATCTTTCTAAGGGGCATTCCTGTCCTCTTCTTTATGTGCTTTTAGCAGAATGTGGTTATTTTGACAAGAAAGAACTTTTCACCTTAAGGAAGTTGGGTTCTCTTCTCCAGGGGCATCCTGACCGGCGCACCCCCGGGGTAGAGGTAGCCAGCGGTTCTTTGGGCCAGGGACTTTCTGTGGCTTTGGGAATGGCACTTGCGGGGAAACTGGATAAACTTGATTATCGGGTATATTGCCTTATGGGTGATGGAGAGATTCAGGAAGGGAATGTTTGGGAGGCAGCCATGGCAGCCAGCCATTATAAATGTGATAATCTCTGTGCCATATTGGATTATAATGGCTTTCAGATTGATGGTAGGGTACAGGAGATTATGAATATTGAACCTTTAAGAGAAAAATGGCAGGCTTTTGGTTGGCATACTATTGAGATAGATGGACACAATCTTGAAGAAATCCTTTCTGCCTATGCTACCGCAAAGACCATAAAAGGGAAGCCGACGATAATTATTGCCAAGACGATTAAAGGGAAAGGGGTCTCTTTTATGGAGAATACCGTTGATTTTCACGGCCGTGCTCCTAATGCGGAAGAGACAAAAAGGGCTCTTGAGGAACTGGGATAAAGGATTGTTATGGTTAGTTTCGTTTTATTCAGCAGTAAAGTCAACTCCCCGATAAAAAGCGGGTAAAGGGAAGATGGGAGAATTGTTGTATCAGCGCGATATCTATGGTCAAACTTTAGTAGAGTTAGGGAGGAGAGATAGAAACATCGTAGTTCTGGATGCCGACCTTTCCAGTTCTACCCGAACCTCTCTTTTTGCCAGGGAATTTCCGGAAAGATTTTTCAATTTTGGAGTTGCGGAGCAGAATATGATGGCTACCGCAGCAGGGCGGGCCAGTTGTGGGAAGATAGTTTTTGTCTCTACCTTCGCTATCTTTGCCACAGGGAGAGCTTGGGACCAGGTGCGCAACAGCATCTGCTATAATAATTTTAATGTAAAGATTGTGGCTTCCCATGC
>JAMWCG010000134.1 GCA_023818555.1 Candidatus Omnitrophota bacterium | reverse complement strand
GGTTTTTTTATCCCCTTTTCTTCTTTAGCAGATGGCTCTTTAAGTGTTTTAATCTCCAGATAACCCACATCTATAAATTTATCTAAACTTTCTAACCTGCTTATCAATTCTCCTAAATTATGGTAACTACAAACCGTTCTCACCCTTACCGGCATCCGGGTATAGTAAGCACCTCGCTCTAAGGGTTGTGGTTCAAGAGAGAGTAATTCTATGTTTAAAGACTTAAAGGTCTCCGAAATCTTTCCCAATAACCAGGAAAGGTCTTTTTCGTTTTTCAAAAGTTCCTCCGTGGTAAGTTTCTCCAGGTCTTCCTTAAGTTTATTAATTTCAAAAAAGATTCTATTCTTCTCATACTCTTCATCCAGGGTTTTAAGTAAATTCTTTACCTCCTGGGTTTGGGGTTGATAGATAAACCTGAATGTCACCAGATAGAAGAACACACCCAATAAAATTATTACCAGGATTGTTTTCTTTATCCTCATTCTATTTTGCACAGATTATTCTAAAGCGGGTAACTGGAAATTCCCGTTCCATCCCTTTCTCCATAAATCCCAACTCTATCTTTCGGAAATCCTGGGCAAGGAGAGGACTGTTTTTAATATTCATCATAAACTCATTGAGCAAATCAGATTCGCTCTTATTCTGCTTTCCTGCAAAAACCTTTCCTTCCATAATTATTTTCAAAGACTTGCTCCCTAAAAGGTCATCAAACTTAGATTCCACAAACATATTTTCCAGCCACACTCCCGCGGGTAATAAACGGGGAATTTCACTTAAATAACCAGTTAAATATAGCCTTTTTCCCAACAAATTAAGGAAGACATTATTTCGTTTCCTCCATTCCTGATGGAGATTATTCAGTTCCGCCTTATCCTTATGGGCAAACTCTTTCCCTATGCGTTCTCTTACCTTCTTTACCTGAGTAAGGTTGTCTCTAATGATTTTAACCTGCCGGGAAAGTGTGCTCTGCACAAAAAACATCACCGCTAACCCTAAAATTGTTCCTCCCACAAATATGCGTCTCAGAACGGCTTTTTCTTCTTCCCGGGGTTTTTCGGGTTTAGGAGCAACTACTTTTTCTTCCCAGAGACTAATCCGTTTATCCTGAACCAGAAAACCGCGCAAAGCCAATCCCACCGCAATGGAAATCCCCGGCGTAAGTCCAATTTTCCGGCCAAAGATAAGACCAGGGTTAGCCACCAGGGTGGGAATTTTCAGGTCTCTAAATAAATTTCCTGCCCACTCTTCCAAACCATTCCCTCCCACAAGAATAATCTTCCCGATATTCAGCCCGGGAAAGTGTTTATAATGATAGTCAAGAGATAACTGAATTTCGCGTAAGAGGTGGTCGTATGCGTTAAGATTTACAGTCTCCAAAGAAGGAGTGAGAGAAAAGTCCCGCACCAGATAGGGGATTTCCTGGTCACAGAGAGTAATCACCGCTTCATTCTTCTCTACATAAACCAGGGCGGTTAAATCCTTCTTACTCAATAAACCTAAGGCATGCAAAAGCCGCATCAACGCCCAGGCAGGAGTCTCTATGGCCAGGGGTTCAATATTTGCTTCTTTTAAGATAAGCAGATGCTCCTGCAAGACATCTTTCTTGGTAGCCACAAAAACTACTCTTAATTCCTTTCTCTCTTTATCCGGCAAGGTAAATAAGGAACTGGCTACTTCGTCTAACTTAAAGGGGATGTATTTCTGGGCCTCAAAACGAATGGCACTCTCACGCTCCTTGGCGGGAAGCATAGGAATAGTAAAATAGCGTAAGATAACCTTATTATCAGGAAGAGCAGTAACTACATTTAATGGCTCAATGCGGTTCTCTTCCAGAAAGCGCTTTAAATAACCACTCCTTTGTATCCCGCTCAACTCCTGTTCCGGAATATCGGTCAGGTCCATCTTCCCTTGATTGATCAGTTGATAACCGGTAAGGGTCTTATTTACCTGAACCACCTCTATGAAATACTTACCCAGATTAATTCCTGTCTGAAGATTACCCATTTTTCTTTCTCCGCATTTGCGGATGTTTATTATTGTCCGGTTTTGCCCTTACTACTCTTGACTTCAACCAGCGGTCTATGGAGTTGCGGTCAAAACGCCAGACCCTTCCTACCTTAATCCCGGAAATCCTTTTCTGGTGAAGCCAGTTATAGAGTGTCTGTTTCTCCAATTTTAAATAATCTGCCAGTTCATTTATATCCATTAAGCGCGACAAAACTTCCTCCTTCTCTCCGAAGACCTAACTTAACATAATTTATTTACTTTGTCAAGTATTTTCTTTCATTTATTTACTTTAATTTAATTTTATTTAACTGATCCCTCAAGCCATTTTAGATAAGTCTGGTCTCCTTTTTCTATCTCCGTGGCGATTATTTCCGGAACGGTATAGGAGTGATGCTTCTTAACTTCTTTAACTAATCTTTCAAACAAATCTTTTCTGGTTTTCACCACTAAAAGTAATTCTTTACTTTTCTCAATCTTACCCTGCCAGCGGTAAAGAGAAGTTATCCCCGGGATAATATTCACACAAGCAGCCAGTTTTTTCTCCAACAAAATTTGAGCAATTTCTTCTGCCTCTCTCTGGTCAGCAGTAGTAATATAGACAACAAAATAATGTCTCATCAATCTTCCCCTCTAAGTTTAGGAGCAAGTAAATCTCTGTCTCCTCTACTTACCTACCTCACTTCAAAAGCGATGATGATATTAAAAGCAATCTGTTCCCGTTTTAATTCTTGAGGAAAAGGAGGAAATGGCGAAGCTTCTTCCACACTTCGCAAAGCAATCTCTCTTAAAAGAGGGTCATGGCTTGACTTTGCTTCTATTATCTTCAGTCTTCTTAAATTCCCTTTACTATCTAAAATAAAAAATATACAAATCTCCCCTGCTTTAAAAAATAAAGGTTTATTTCTCTGGGCAGAAATCTTTATCTTTTCTCGGATAGCCCGATAATAGTCCAGAAACACAGGCTCTTTACTCAAAGCCTTAAAATCTCTACCTACCCACTCCTCTTCTGGGGTAATGGGAGAAGAGACATTTTTTTTCTTGTTTACAAGTTCAGTTTCTTTTTTTTCTTCTTTAAGTTCTTGCTCTACTTCAATTTTTCTTTCTTCTTTAATTTCTACTTCAACTTTTTTCTCTTCTTTAGTCCCTGTTTTAACTATTTTTACCTCTTCCAGCTTAGGCTTAATTTCAAAATAATTTACTTCTACCTCCGGAAAGTACTTAGGAGACTGCTTATTTTTAAAACCCTGCCAGGGAAAAAAGAATAAAAGATGCCCCACTAAAGAAACTAAGAACGCCCGCAAGAAAATTTTATCCATTAGATTTATTATACCTAAAAACCAAATCACTTGCATTCTAAAATTTATAAGCCATACCGATGAGAAAATTTCTTTCCGGAGAGGGATAGAATCCCCGTTCATTGTAAACAGTAGAGATTGCCCCGTATTCAGAATATTTCTGATTAAAAAGGTTATTTATGAGGATATAAAAATTACCTCCTTTAATTTTATAATCCAGTTTTAAATCTACTGTAAGAAAATCTGCGAGAGGAGGATAGTTGTGTGCCTGGTCATTAATAAAGAATCTTTCTCCACAATAATTAACTGTGGCATTCAATTGCCAGTCCTTCGCCAATTTCAGATTTCCACTTAAAGAAGCTTTATGCCGAGGTACTAAAGGGATTTGCTTCCCGTCATAATTC
>JAMWCG010000002.1 GCA_023818555.1 Candidatus Omnitrophota bacterium | reverse complement strand
ACTTTTGCCGAGGAAACCGGAATTACTTCCTTCACAATCTGACGGTAGAGAGTATAAACAAGACTGGTGCTCTCCGCATCTATTCCTCCCACGACCTTGGGAATATCCCGGGTGGTAAACTGGGTGTTCCCCGGGTCAATTCGCTCCGGAGAGAAGGCAAGGAAGAAATCTTTCCCCACTTTCCCGCCCTTTCTCTCCAAGAGAGGAAGGATTATCTCTTCGGTTGTCCCGGGATAGGTGGTGCTCTCTAAGATAATAATCTGTCCTTTCTGCAAGTGCTGGGCAATATTTCCGGTAGCTTCCAGGATATAGGAAATATCCGGTTCACGGGTTTTGCGCAAGGGAGTAGGGACACAGATAATCACGATGTCCACCTTACCAAGAACATCAACCTTATAAGTTGCCTTGAGTCGCTTTTCTTTTACCTGGGTTTTTAATTCTTTCCCGGGAACATCCAGAATATAAGAAATCCCCCGGTTAATCTTTTTTACCCGTTCCTGGTCTACTTCTAAGCCAATCACCTCAAAACCCTCTTTGGCAAATTCTAAAGCCAGAGGAAGTCCCACATAACCCAAACCAATCACACAGATTTTTACTTCCCGGTTAATAATCTTTCTCTTTAATTCCTCTACCATACCTCCATCCTTTCCAATTTTAATGGTTCCCACCAGGACCTGTTTGCTTTATACCACTCTACTGTCTCCTTTAAAGCAGAAAGAAAATCGTACTTTGGTCTCCAACCCAAATTTCTTATTTTGTTAGAATCAATGGCGTAACGAAAGTCGTGTCCGGGACGGTCAGGGACATATTTAATAAAATCCTCTTTTTTACCCAGCAGTCTTAACAAAATTCTCGTGAGTTGAAGGTTGCTTAAGAAATTGCCCGCACTGATATTATAAATCTCCCCCTGCTTTCCTTTGTGCATCAAAAGTGTGAGGGCGGAAACATTGTCCAGAACATAGAGCCAGTCGCGGATATTTTTCCCCTCTCCATAGAGGGGAACTTTTCTATTCTCCAGAAGTTGGGTAATAAATAAAGGGATTATCTTTTCGGGATATTGATAGGGACCAAAGTTGTTGGAAGAGCGAGCAATAATTACCGGGATTTTATAAGTGCGGTAGTAAGAAAGCACTAAAAGGTCTGCGGAAGCCTTAGAGACAGAATAGGGATTAGTAGGATTTAAAGGGGAACTTTCTGAAAAGAAACCTTTTTCTCTACTTCCGTAAACTTCGTCAGTGGAGATTTGCAAATAGAGCTTTATCTTTCTCTCCCGGACTCCTTCCAAAAGAACATAGGTTCCGTAAAAATTGGTTCTTAGAAAGTTATTGGCATTATGGAGGGAACGGTCTACATGGGTCTCACTGGCAAAGTTTATCACCACCTCCACTTCTTTAAGCAATCTCTTTACTATTCTCTGATTACAGATATCTCCCTGCACAAACTTATAATGCGCATCTTTCTCTATATCTCTTAAATTCTCCGGATTCCCTGCATAGGTGAGTTTGTCCAGATTAATGATTTTGTACTCCGGATATGTATGGATGAGGTAACGGATGAAATTTGAGCCGATAAAACCACATCCCCCGGTGACTAAAATTTTCTTCATAGAAATTAACCCCTGCCCATCCCGATGTAACGAAAGCCGAGACGCTTCAACTCCTCAGGTTCATAGATATTTCTTCCATCAATGATTACCGGCTGACGCATCAGTTTTTTTATGCGTAGTAAATCTATTTCCTTAAATTCATTCCATTCCGTAACAATCACCAAACAATCAGCATTTTTTGCTACCTCATAGGGATTTTTACCATAACGGACCCTCTCTTTTAAAACCTCTTTCGCCTTGGGAATTGCCTGGGGGTCAAAACAGTGAATGTTAGCCCCCTCTTCCAATAAAGCCAAGATTATCTCCAGAGAAGGAGCGTTGCGGACATCATCGGTATTGGGTTTAAAAGAGAGCCCTAATACGCCAATGTTTTTTCCTTTAATAATCCAGAGTGCATCGGCAATTTTTTTGAGAAAATTTTTTCTTTGATTCTCGTTTATTCTTCTCACCGCCTTAAGCAGTTCAAATTCGTATCCCAACTTATCTGCAAGGTGGATAAAAGCATCCACATCCTTGGGGAAACAGGAGCCTCCATAACCAATCCCTGCATCCAGAAATGCTCGGCCAATCCGCTTATCTAAACCCATACCTTCGGCAACCTTTAAAACATCCGCCCCCACCTTCTCACAGATATTGGCAATGGCATTGATAAAAGAAATCTTCGTCGCCAGAAAAGAATTGGAAGCATGTTTAATTAATTCTGCCGAGGTAAGATTGGTAAAGAGAATGGGGGCTTTAAAGGGTTTATATAATTCAGAAAGAATTTCTTTAGCCCGTTTTGATTCTGTGCCAATAACAATGCGGTCGGGATGGAGAAAATCCTGTATGGCTGAGCCCTCTCTTAAAAACTCCGGATTGGAGGCAACATCAAATTTTACTCTATGGCAATTGTAAACTTTTATGGTATGTTCAATCCATTTTCCAGTCTCTACAGGGACTGTGCTTTTTTCTACAATCAAGCGATAGGTGCGCATACATCGGGCAATCTCCCGGGAAACATTCTCTACAAAGGTCAGGTCTGCTTCTCCATTGGGTCGGGAGGGAGTGCCTACTGCAATAAAGATGACTAAAGAATTTTTTACCGCAGTCTTTATCTGGGTACTAAACGAGAGACGCTTCTCTCTTAAATTCCGGGCCACCAGTTCTTCCAAGCCCGGCTCATAAAAAGGGACTATCCCTTTTTTCAAGAGGTTTATTTTTCTCTGGTCGGAGTCTACACAGGTCACTTCATTACCTAAATCCGCAAAGCAAGCTCCTGTAACCAGACCTACATATCCTGAACCAATTATCCCAATCTTCATCCTTCCCCTCCATTCCACCCCGGGGGTGGAATTTGTATCCTTTTGATTTAATAGGGTTTGGGTTTAGAATAAGCAGCAGAGAATCTAAAGGGAATTTCGGGAAATGCCTTAAGTCGGAAAACAACCCAGAAAGCATAACCATCCCCGATGTTGAGGCTAAACTCTCCCGTCCAACAATGGAGGTCGCGCACCACCACATATTCCTGTTCTACAAAATCGTTTATTCTCTTCGTTCCATCCTCCAGGATTTTCTTGAAAGCATACCTTTCATAAGTTCTGAATTGCCATTTCGGACTTAAGTTATAAATAAAAGAAGCAGTCAACTCCTGTAGAGAATTTCTTTCATAGCGGGAACCGAGTCCTATTGACCAACGCTCCTGAGGGGAAGCGGTTAAATCAAAATTAACCGTATTAAAATCTTTCCCCGGGGGGTCATAGAGTGCATCGGATTCAAATCTCAACCAGTGATAAGGAGTGAGTTCCAGGTCGAATTTGAAATTCCGCCATTCACTACCTATCCCTTCAGTTTTAAAATTGTAATCACCCTTAAAGAGAAAGGTTCCTAAGTCCACAGTTTTAAGAATTTCTCCTTCTTTTCTCTTGGTCTGAAGTTTATTTTCTATGCCCAAAGTGAACATATTCTCACGGTTGAGAGAATCTATGGTATCAAAAATCATCAGCTCATCAGGCCCCACCGTTGGCTGATGGATGTATTTGTAGTTAAGAATGGGAGTGATAATATGGCGTAACCGGTTTATATCCAGACCCAAGAAATCGGAGAAGATTTCGTAGATTTTATAAAATTTCGTACTTATATCCAGTCCGGAATAAAAAATTCCCCTCCATAAATTCTCATCCCCCTCTTTATCTTTGGAATAATAAGTCTGACGCATACCGAGGTAGGGAGTGAGATTGAGAAAACCCCATTTGGTAAGATAAGAGACCTGCTGATAAGTATCCCCTCTCCGCACATCGTCATCTAAATCAGAGTTTGCCTGCTTATTGGTGAGATTGGCAAGGCTGTAATCCGCTTTATAATATAATCGGGAACTGCCCAATCTCTGATTGACAAGATTGAGAGAAACTTCGGGTAGGCGTTCAGTTTCCGTAAAGAAATGATTGGTCCTTTTCTGAACTAAAAGGGATAAGTTGTAATTGGGTTGAGCAGTGACCAGAGAAAGATAAGAACGGGGCTGATTTTCATTTACATATTCCTGACGGTAGAAATAGTCTTTGATAAAATTTATATCACTCAACTTATGATACTCCAGAAGAGCACGGGTAGTATCACTTATCTGCCAGTTATGTTTTAACTGGACACGATAGCGTTCTGTTTCTCCCCGGAGTTCTTTGGGGGCGGATTTATCCCTTTCCTGCATATAATAATAGCGGAAGAGCCCTGAGCCAAAATCTTTTAAAGAATATGCCTGGTCTATCCCATGGGCAAATCCCTTTTTCTCACGATAGTCAAGATGGAGAAAACCTTTTTTATCTTCAATCAAATCATAGCGCCAGGAAGTGAGCATATACCAACCCCATTTTTTATTTCTCCCCGGGATGAAAATAAAATGGGGATATTTTTCTTTTAAGGAATATTTTAAATAGGGGAGATAAATGAGGGGAACATTCCCCACCATAAAGACCACATCATAGGCAACTACCTTTTCATCCAGAAAAACCTCAATTTTTTTTGACTTTATCCGGTAATGCGGTTTTTCCCGGTCACAGGTGGTGATATAGCCCTCTTTTACAATGTATTTCTTCTCTTCTACTTTTTCTCCTTTTTCCCCTCTCCCATACCAGGGACCCATTTTTTCCATCTCTAAATTTATCACTTCACCCTTTTGGGTTTCAAAATTGTAATAGAGTTTCTCTCCTTTAAAAACTGTCTCTTTCTGATACAGCCTTACATTCCCCTGCGCAATGGCTTCCTTAGTTTCGGTAAAAAATTCAATTCTCTCACAGGTTAATCTCATCTCTTGATAATTGATTTCTACATTACCCTCTCCTACAATCTTTTTCTCTTCGGTGTAATATTCAATCCGGTCTCCATTAACCGTAACCGAACCCTTATCCTGGGCAGAAAGAGAAGTAGCAAGTAGTAGGCAGTGAGTAGCCAGGAATAAAATCTGTGTTAATCTGTATCCAAAATTTGTGTTCATCTGGGCCTTTTATCTCTCTTTTTGGGGATTTTCTCCCAATCCTCTAAGAAGCGTTTAATCCCTATATCGGTTAAGGGATGCTTTAAAAGTTGTTCCAGAACAGGAAAAGGACAGGTTGCAATATCGGCTCCCAAGAGAGCCGCCTCCAGAACATGGAGGGGATGACGCACACTGGCAACAATGACCTGGGTGGGAAAATGGTAATTATGAAAAATAGTGCAGATCTCCCGGACTAAATCCATACCCCTTCCGCTAATATCGTCAAGCCTTCCCACAAAGGGAGAAACAAAATTCGCTCCTGCTTTTGCGGAAAGCAAAGCCTGGGTAGCGGAAAAGCAAAGGGTAACATTGGTCTTTATCCCCTCTTTACTCAGGACCTTTACCGCCTTCAACCCTTCTTTGGTGAGAGGGATTTTTACCACAATATTCTTATGTATTCGGGAAAGCCCCCGGGCTTCTTTAATTATCTCTCCTCCCTGCATACTTATTGCCTCTACTGAAATCGGACCATCGACGATTTCACAAATCTCTTTAATCAACTGTCTAAAATCCTTTCCTTCTTTAGCGATGAGCGTAGGATTAGTAGTAACTCCATCTATAATCCCCCAGCGGGAGACTTCTCTTATTTCTTCAAGATTTGCCGAGTCAATAAATAATTGCATTGCCTAACCTCCTTCTCCTCTAAATAAATTCTGGTATTGTTCTCCTGGCTCCTTCTAATTTTACTAAAATTGCTGCTCCGATTAGTCCGGCATCTTTCTTCAATTTTGCCGGAACAATGCTTACTTTCTCTGCGGGGATACGCATTGCCCGTTTTTTTATTGTTTCCTTTATGGTTTTAAATAAAACCTCCCCCACCTGCGCTATCCCTCCTCCAATAATAATCATCTCCGGATTAAGCAGATTTACTACTCCGGAGAGCACTATGCCAATTTTTCTGCCTATATCCTGCCAGATTTCCTTTGCCAGGGAGTCTCCTTTTTTTAAAGCTCTACTCAGAATCTCCGGAGTAAGTCGGGAAAAATCATCCTTTATCAAATCCGAGATAATGGAAGAGGACCTCTGCTTAAGTTTGTCTCTGGCTTTTTCTATTATATAACGATTACCCACATATCTTTCCAGACAGGCTATTCCTCCACAGTTGCAGACCGGTCCTGTTTCATTGAGCGGAATATGGCCAATCTCTCCCGCCGAGAAGCTTGTCCCCCGATAGAGTTTACCTTCTAAGACCAAACCTCCTCCCACTCCTGTACCCAAGGTTATACAGACCACATTCTTCTTCCCCTTCGCCTGACCAATGCATAACTCTGCCAGAGCCATCAGATTGACATCATTATCAATAAAAACGGGGACCTCTAAAGACTTTTCCAGAATTTTCTTCAGATGAACATTCTCCCAGCCAGGAATATTCACTAAGTAATGAATCAATCCTTTCTCCGGATCAACCAACCCGGGGACTCCGATGCCCACTCCCTTTGGTTTAACCTTCAAACTCTCTCCAAGGCGAAGAATGTGCTTCTCTAACGACCGAATAAGTAAGGATTTTTTCGGAAAATCCGCAGTGGACAATTCTATCCGTTTGACCACTTTCCAATCTTCCGCCAGAAGAGCAAGTTTTATGCAGGTTGCTCCCAGGTCTACACCTATGTAGCAGCTCATTTTATTTCTCCATAAAAGACTACACAGTTGCGACCGCGATTTTTGGCGGAATACAGAGCTTCATCCGCCCGAGAAATCAATTGTATCACCGTTTCTCCATCCTCTGGGAAGACCGCTCCTCCCAGACTCACTGTAACCTGAAATTTCTCTCCGTAGGCTTGGAAAGAATATTTCTCAATTGCCTCCCGGATCCTCTCTGCTACAATCTTCGCCTCCTCCTTGCGGGTACTGAGCAAAAGGATGGAAAGTTCCTCCCCACCATATCTGCCCACCAGATCAATCTCGCGCAGGTTTGTTTTTAAGAGCCGGGATATCTCCCGCAGGACATAGTCTCCGGTGAGATGTCCATAGCGGTCGTTACATTCCTTGAAATGGTCTATGTCCAGCATAAGAAAGGTAAAGGGCAGTCTATGTCTTTTTGCCCGGTCTAACTCTTCCTCAAGAAGTTCCATTATCTTTCCCCGCACATAAAGCCCAGTAAGACTATCTGTGGTGGCTAACTTCTCAATCGTTTCATAAAGTGTTACTTTCCGCAATCCTAAGGATAACTGTGTGGAAAAAATTGAAAACTTGGGAAAATCTTCTTCCAAGAGCCCCTCTAAAAGAAGAAAACCAATTATCTTGTTCCCCGCCCTCAGGGCGGAGAGAGCAAAGGGAATCTTTATCTCTATTTCGTAAAGATGCTTGAGGCGTTCATCCTCACTACGGAAATAGAAATCTCCTCCCTGAGGATAAATCTTCTCTATCAATTTATAGTATTCTCTCTGCGGAAGATAAGCCTCTTTTATTCCCTCCTCAGCAGAGGAGGAAACATCGTAGATTTTATCTATGATAAAGACATCATCTCCACGCAAGAGGATGAGAAAACCCCTCAGGAAAGAAAACTTCTTCCCCAAGTTTTTGTGAAGGAACCGGCAGATACCTTCAAAAGAAAGCAGAGCGGACATTGCTTTAGTTATCTCGTACAATTCCAGCATGGTTAAATTGTCCTTTTCCAGATTGGTTATGGTTTTATTTATCTCCGCAAGTTTTCTCTCCAGTTCTCTGCGAGAAAAATCCAGATGAAACAAACTCTCCTCTATTTCCCGGGATAAACCCTGAGACATCCTTTCAAATCCATTGGTCAGGAAAGGTAAAGAAAAGAGAACCAGAGAGGTACTCAAGAAAAATAAACTGCTCTCTCCCATTTTCCCGGAAACCAATCCGGTAAAGAGGAAAAATGCAATCACACCTGCACTAATCAAAAAACTTTTCTTACCCCGGATAAGAAGATTGACTCCGAACAAAGAAGGAATTAATAGTAATGCATAACTCATTTTATTCCTGCGTAGGCA
Source organism: Candidatus Omnitrophota bacterium (assembly GCA_023818555.1). GTDB lineage: Bacteria > Omnitrophota > Gorgyraeia > DTHP01 > DTHP01 > DTHP01. Next base: position 10,402 of record JAMWCG010000002.1, on the reverse strand, counting down.
ATACGATTTCTTCCCTTAGCCTTAGCCAAATATAGCCACGCATCTGCTTTATGGATGAGTTCTTCTCGGGTTTTCCCTTCATAAGGATAAGTGACTATTCCGATAGAGACGGTCAAATGAGTGGCTTCCCGACGGAGAAAGAAAACTTCCTGGGCTACCTTCCCGCGGATTTCCTCCGCCAGAGCAATGGCTTCTTCTTTCCCCTTACCCAAAAGAACCAAGAGAAATTCTTCCCCTCCATAGCGCACCGCAAAATCTTCCCCGGAAAGATTATTTAAAATGAGCTGGGCAATTTTTTTGAGCATGATGTCTCCTGCAATATGGCCATAGCGGTCATTGTAACCTTTAAAATGGTCTAAGTCAAGCATTAAGAGAGAAATCCTGGAAAATCTTGCCACAATCTCCTCCCAGCGGGTATAAAAATAGCGCGGGAGGAAAAGTCCAGTTAAGCCATCATACTTAGCCAATTCCTCGGTCCTTTGATATAAGTAAGCATTTTCTACGCCCACCGCCAACAAATCGGAAAAGAGGTCAAGCATCCTTAAATCATCAGGAGTAAAACTTCCAGGGGGAGAAGATTCTAAACGCACTACTCCCAATATCTTCCCTTTGGCAATTAAAGGAGAGGCAAGTAAAGAGCGAAATTCTCTCTGCAACTCCTCTACAGTCTCCTTTGAGAAACGAAAATCTTTTTTCACATCACTAATGAGGAGTTTATCATAACTGCGGAGTATCCAGCGGTCAAAAATATCCAGTTGTAATTCTTTATTCTCTAAACCTCCTTTGACCCTTGCCCGAAAATAAGTGATGCGGGGGCTTTCCATTTCTCCCTTCTCAGTCTCTAACAAATAGATTAAGAAATTATCCGCACGGGGAATAATCTCTGGAATCCTTTCTTCTGCAGACTGGATTATGCGACTTATTTCTAAGGTAGTACTGAATTCTTCCGCCATAAATTTTAGCCGGGAGAATCTTTCAAATCTTTGCGTAAGAAGGGACTGTATTCTTGTTTTTTCTTCTCTCTCCTGAACATAACTATCTATTTTCTCTTTTAAATTAAGTAGATTTTTCTTATATCCTTTAATGCGCAAGAGGAATTTTCTCTCTGCAAGTGCAGAGAGTATTCCCACGCTCAGGGTTATGCCTAATAAGGGAAGAAAGGAATATGTCCGATAAGTCTGAATAAACCTGTGGTTGATAAAAATCAGGTATAGAAAATAGAGAAATCCCGACAAATTCCCCAAGGTAAAAATAGTAAAGGCAGTAAGAGGAATAAAAAGAATAAAGAGTGCACTTGCCTTATCTCCCCAATCAGGCTCTCCCGAGGAGACTAAATTCTCCAAGTAAAAAAAAATGAGCAAGGAGGAAAACATAATAATTAACCCATTGCTCAAGTTTATCCGGTTCATTGCCAATGCATTTCAGACAATGGCTTTTTCAGTATCTTTATCAAAGAAGTGCACCTTATTCATATCTAAGACTACCTCAATTCTCTGATTTAGTTGCGGAGGTTTGGCTATCCCTCCTATCCGGGCAACGAGGGTATTTTTCCCCGTATGGAGATAGAGGTAAACCTCTGAGCCCATTGGTTCAATAATCTCCACAAGCACATCAATGGTGTTTTCCGGGGAGGAATGGGTGGTGAAGAATTTATCATAAATATCCTCTGCTCTTATCCCTAAGATAACCTCTTTCCCTTCATAGGGTTGTAAAGCCTTTATCATGCTTTCTAAAATCTTTACCTTGAATTTACCCTCCTCAAAGAAATATTCACCATTCATCCTGATAATCTTCCCGGGGATAAAATTCATAGGAGGGGTGCCAATAAATCCTGCTACAAATTTATTTGCAGGACGATGGTAAAGGGTTAAAGGGTCAGCTACCTGTTGAATGACTCCTTCTTTCATTACCACAATGCGTGAACCGAGGGTCATTGCTTCCACTTGGTCGTGGGTAACATAAATCATCGTGGTCTGCAAGCGATTATGGAGTTTATTCAACTCGGTACGCATCAGAACTCGCATTTTTGCATCCAGATTACTCAAAGGTTCATCAAATAAAAATACCAGAGGTTTACGCACAATTGCTCTCCCCACCGCTACACGCTGTTTTTCTCCACCGGAGAGTTCCTTGGGTCTCCTCTCTAAGAGATGGGTTATACCCAAGATTTTCGCTGCCTCTAAGACTCGCTCTTTTATCTCTGTTTTTGAATAACCTCTCAAGCGTAACCCGAAAGCCATATTGTCATATACATTCATATGGGGATAAAGCGCATAGTTCTGAAAGACCATCGCAATGTTTCTTTCCTTCGGAGGGACATCATTAACCAGTTTATCACCAATATAGATTTCACCAGAAGTCACTTCTTCTAATCCCGCAATCATCCTCAAGGTAGTGGATTTTCCACATCCCGAAGGTCCCACAATCACCACAAACTCCTTACTCTCCACACCCAAATTAAAATCTTTTACTGCCACAATTCCCCCGGGGAAAATTTTATTTACCTGTCTTAAACTTACCTGTGCCACCTCTCCTCCTCATTTTGTATGTTTTAAGTTGTTCCCAGAGATTTATTTAAGCAAAATAATCCAGCAATTTTGCCAAAGTTTTTTTCAGCTCACGCCGTGGCACAATCATATCAATAAGCCCGTGCTCAAGAAGAAACTCGGCACGCTGAAATCCTGGAGGCAAAACCTGATGAATGGTCTGTTCAATTACCCGTGGTCCGGTAAAACCGATTAAGGCTTTAGGTTCAGCAATGAGCACATCTCCTAAACTGGCAAAGGAAGCCAGCACCCCAGCCATGGTGGGATTGGTAAGGAGAGAAATAAAACAGAGCCCTGCCCGATGGAAACGGGAAAGGGCTGCAGAGGTTTTCGCCATCTGCATCAAAGAGAGCATTCCCTCCTGCATTCTCGCCCCTCCCCCGGAACCGGAGACAATAACCAAGGGTAATTTCCCTTCTGTGGCAAATTCAATAAGCCGGGTAATCTTCTCACCCACCACCGAACCCATTGAACCCATCATAAAACGGGAATCAGTAACCGCAAAGGCAACTCTTTTGCCTTCAATTGTCCCCGTCCCACTGGTTACAGCATCTTTTAGTCCGGTTGCCTCTTGTTCTTTCTGGAGTTTTTCTTTATAAGAAATGGGCCCTTTGAATTCTAAGGGGTCGGTGGGTAAAAGCTGGATATCTATCTCTTTAAAAGTATCTTTATCCAGAAGGAGGGAAATGCGTTCAGGAGCAGTGAGCACAAAATGGTAATTGCATTTCGGACAGACTTTAAAATTCTCTTCTAAGGTCTTATTGTAAATAATTTCTCCGCAGTCTTCACATTTTGTCCAGAGCCCTTCGGGAATCTCTCTGCGCTTGGCTATCTTAACTAAGGTATATCTTGGTTTTCCGAATATCGCCATCTTTTAGGAAAGTTTAGTTCCCTTTAATCCTCTGGGTTCTCCTCAATTAAAGGAAAATAACCAAATTGAGCATTAAACAAGATTAACGCGCCTGAGAGGAGTTGAACCTCCAACAAAGGGCTTAGGACGCCCCTGCTCTGTCCTAGTTGAGCTACAGGCGCAAAAAGATTCAAATACTAAACTCTAAAGAAAAATCAATATTTTATCAAAGAAAAAACCGGATATTTCCCCAATCTCTCTCTTCCTCTCAGTGAGGTCAGTTCTATGAGAAAGACACATTCTATAATTTTCCCTCCCAATCTCTCTACCAGCTCGCTCACCGCCTTTATGGTTCCCCCGGTGGCTAACAAATCATCTACAATCAATACACGCTCCCCTTTCTTCAAAGCATCTTTGTGAATAGTAAGCGTATCTTCTCCATACTCCAGAGAATAGGTAAGCTCCAGAGTTTCTGCGGGAAGTTTACCCTTTTTTCGCACCGGAACAAAACCCGCATTCAATTTATATGCCAGGACAGAACCAAAAATAAATCCTCTGGCTTCTACAGAGACCACCCGGTCAATCTTTTTCCCTACATAGCGGTGCGATAAAATATCTACTGCTTTTTTAAATATTTTTGGTCTCTTTAAGAGGGTGGTTATATCCCGGAAGAGAATCCCCTTGCGGGGAAAATCGGGAATAGAACGAATATACCTTTTAAAATTATCTTTTCCCATGTTTTTCCTTCTTACTTCGCAAAGAGAAAGTTCGCTTTCTGGATTTAACCTCAGTTTTTCTTCTCCGTCTTGTCATTTTGTGGAGTTCTCTGGACTCTTCGGCTTTAAGCCGTTTCTCCAGAGAATAAAATTTCTTTGCCTGTTCTGAGGTGAGAAGTTTACGCATCTTTCTTAAAGCGTTAGCCTCAATCTGTCTCACCCTCTCCCGACTGAGAGAAAACTTTTCTGCCACTTCACTGAGTGTATGGGTTACTCCTTCTTTAAACCCAAAACGCATACTCAAAATTTCTCTCTCCCGTTCCGGCATCATTCCCAATAACTCCGCCACTTTCTCATGATGGAAAAAATTAACCAGTTCATCTACCGCATCTTTTGCGGTAATATCTTCTATAAGGTCCACAAACTCTGTAGAACTCTCCTCTATTACTCTCCGGTCAAGGGAACTTGCACGCCCGGAAAGCTCAGCAATCTCCTTTACTTTGCCTACAGAAATTCCCATCGCTTTGGCAATCTCTTTATCCGTAGGCTTGCGGCCAAATTTATGGGAAAGTTTTTCGCTTACCTTACGCCATTTGCTAATCATTTCATTTATATAAACTGGAAGTCTTACTACCCTGGCTTGATTGGCAATGGCGCGGGTGATATACTGCCTTATCCACCAGGCTGCATAGGTGGAAAAGCGGTATCCTTTATTAGGATTAAACTTCGTTACCGCATGCATTAAACCGATATTCCCCTCTTCAATCAAATCCGTCAAAGGAAGTCCGAGGAAACTATACTTCTTAGCCATATTTATTACCAAGGGGAGATTAGCATGGATCAATCTATCCCGCGCGTTCCGGTCACCCCTTTTAGCGCGCCGGGCGAGCTTAATCTCCTCTTCAAAGCCCAATTTTTCTACCTTCCGAATATCTCTTAAATATGCCTTTATTGATTCCATCTTCTCTCACTTAAAAGGGGCTAGCCTTAAGACTTCTTCCCTGCTCTCTAAACTTTACACCCTTCCCGGCAAACTATTTTTTATTACCCTCCTCTAACACCGCCTGGGCGGAAGCCAGTTTTGCTATGGGGACCCGAAAAGGAGAACAACTCACATAGTCCATTCCTACCCGATGACAGAATTTTACTGATTGCGGGTCTCCGCCGTGTTCTCCACAAATTCCTACTTTTAGTTTGGGACGAGTCTTCCTTCCTCCTTCAATCCCTATCTTTATCAACTCACCAATCCCCTCTTCATCAATGGTCTGGAAGGGGTCGTTCTGGAGAATTCCCTTTTTCAGATAATCCGGTAAGAAAGCTCCCATATCATCGCGGGAGAAACCAAATCCCATCTGGGTGAGGTCATTTGTCCCGAAGGAGAAGAATTCCGCCACCTCGGCAATCTTATCTGCTAAAAGAGCTGCCCGAGGAATTTCAATCATTGTTCCCACCAGATAGTCAATCTTCTTTATTCTGAATTTATCCACGACCTCTTTATAGATTTTCTTCACCAGTTCTATTTGGTGCAGAAGTTCTCTTACCTCCGCTACCACAGGAATCATTATCTCTGGCTTTACCCTTTTACCTTCCTTGATCAATTCTGCACAGGCGGTAAAAATCGCTCGCAGTTGGGTCTCGGTAATCTCGGGGTAGGTTATCCCCAGACGCACTCCCCGATGCCCCATCATCGGATTTGCCTCCCGTAAGGCATTCGCCCGCTTCTCCAGTTCCTCCAGAGAAATATTTAAACTGCGGGCTAAATTCTCCATTTGCTCCGGTTGGTGGGGAACAAATTCATGAAGTGGTGGGTCAAGGAGCCTAATCGTCACGGGGAGCCCTTCCATAGCTAAGAGGGTTTTTTTAATATCCTCTTTCATATACGGAAAAAGTTCATTTAAAGCCGACCGCCTTTCTTCTTCAGTGCGGGAAATAATCATCTTACGCAGAAGAAAGAGGGGTTCTTCCGAACCTTTTCCATAAAACATATGCTCAGTTCTAAAAAGTCCAATCCCTTCTGCTCCAAAAGAACGCGCACGCTTTGCATCTTCCGGAGTATCCGCATTGGTGCGAATCTTCAATCTCCTTACCTTATCGCAGAGCTTAAGAAATTCGTTAAGCAGTTCATTCTCTGCAGAAACATCAATCATCGCCAGTCTCCCCTCATACACATATCCTTTGGTCCCATTGAGAGTGAGCCAGTCTCCTTCCTTTAATACTTTTCCATTCACGCTGAATTCCTTCTTTGCATAGTCTATCCCTATCTCTCCGCAACCCACAATACAACACTTCCCCCAGCCACGGGCAACTAAAGCGGCATGAGAAGTCATTCCTCCCCGTGCGGTAAGAATAGCCTCAGCAGCCCGCATTCCTTCCACATCTTCAGGATTGGTCTCCTCACGCACTAAAATAACTTTCTTCCCTTCCTTTGCCCAGTTCACCGCATCCTGTGCGGTAAAGACAATCTGTCCCACCGCTCCTCCCGGACCTGCAGGAAGTCCTTTAGCCAAGGGTTTTTTCTGTAATTCCTCTTTCGGGTCAATGATGGGATGAAGCAATTCTTCCAATTGAGCGGGAGTTACGCGGGAAACAGCCATCTCTTTGGTAATTAACCTTTCTTTATACATATCTACCGCCATTTTTACCGCTGCCAGACCGTTGCGCTTACCCACCCGACACTGCAGAATAAAAAGTCTTCCCTTCTCAATAGTAAATTCAATATCCTGCATATCCCGGTAATGTCTTTCCAATTTTTTCTGGATTTGATAAAGTTCACGATAGAGTTCAGGCATTGCTTCCTCTAAGGTTTTAAGATGTTTATTATACTCACTCCGGGAATAAGCATTGATAGGAGCAGGGGTGCGTATCCCCGCCACCACATCCTCTCCCTGAGCATTAATCAGATATTCCCCATAGAATTGATTCTCTCCGTTCCCCGGATTGCGCGTGAAAGCGACCCCGGTGGCAGAATCATTATCTAAGTTTCCAAAAACCATCGTCTGCACATTCACTGCAGTTCCCCACTCATCAGGAATTTTCTCAATCCTTCGGTAAGCAACTGCCCTTTTCCCGTTCCAGGAAGCAAATACTGCGCCAATTGCCTCCCAGAGTTGCGTATAGTGGTCATCCGGAAAATCCTTTTTTAATACCTCCTTTATTTTGGCTTTAAAGAGCGCACATAATTCTTTTAGGTCCTCCGCAGTTAATTCCGTATCTAAGGTTACTCCTTTTCTTTTTTTCATCTCCTCCATAATCTTTTCCAACTGTTTGCGCACACCCATTTCTTCATTCTCGGGTTCAATTCCCTGCGCCTTCTCCATCACCACATCAGCGTACATCATCAGAAGTCTCCGGTAAGCATCGTAGACAAAACGCTGGTTTCCTCCGCTCTGTTTAATCAACCCGGGAATAGTTTTTTCAGTCAACCCCACATTCAAGACTGTTTCCATCATTCCCGGCATAGAACGTCTGGCTCCAGAACGGACTGAAACTAAAAGTGGATTTTCCGCATCCCCAAACTTCCTCCCCATAAGCTTCTCTACCCTGTGGAGTGCTTTCTCCACTTCCTCTTTTAACCCTTTCGGATATTTTCGCTTGTGTTTGTAATAATAGTTGCAAATCTCGGTACTGATAGTAAAGCCCGGAGGAACGGGAAGTCTTAAATCCGGATGCCCAGCCATCTCCGCAAGATTTGCTCCCTTCCCGCCCAAGAGCTCCTTCATCTTTTCATTGCCATCCGCTCTTCCTCCCCCAAAGAAGTAAACATAGCGCTTACCCATTGCTTAGAACTCCCTCCTTTCTAAGATTGCTCTCTTGTTACATTCCCAACTTTTCAGCAAGATACTCTTTCAATTTATCCACCGAAATTCTCTCCTGAAGCATTGTATCACGGTCTCGCACGGTGACTTTCTTATCTTCTAAAGATTGCACATCCACCGTCACGCAGTAAACAGTTCCAATCTCATCCTGTCTACGGTAAAGTCTACCAATGCCGGCGGTATCATCATAGGTGGTGACAAAACTTCTCTTAAGTTCTCCGGATATCTTTTTTGCCATCTCTACAATTTCCGGACGATTAGTCAAGAGGGGTAAAACCGCCACTTTAATTGGCGCAAGGCGCTTATCTAATCCTAAAACTACCCGCTTTTCTCCCCTCACTTTTTCTTCCCGATAGGCATCAATGAGAAAAGCAAGCAATGAACGGTCAACCCCTCCCGAGGGTTCAATGATGTAAGGATAAAAGCGTATCCTTTTCTGGTCATCAAAATAGGTAAGGTCTATCCCACTAAATTGACTGTGTTGACGCAGGTCAAAATCTTTTCGGTTGGCAATCCCCTCCAACTCCATCCAGCCAAAAGGAAAATTGTATTCTATATCGGTGCAAGCCTTGGCATAATGAGCAAGTTCATCTTGACTGTGTTTTCTTAAACGCAGGTTCTCTTTCTTTATTCCCAGATTTATATACCAATTTAGACGCTGGCTTATCCAGTATTCATAATATTGCTCATCCTCTTCAGGAAGAACAAAATACTCCAATTCCATCTGTTCAAACTCTCGGGAACGGAAGGTAAAATTTCCGGTGGTGATTTCATTGCGAAATGCCTTGCCTATCTGGGCAATCCCAAAGGGAAGCTTGGGATGTTTGGTGAATAAAATATTGGTGAAATTTACAAATATCCCTTGTGCAGTTTCCGGACGGAGATATACTTTTAAAGCAGTCTCTTTTAAAGGACCGAGATAGGTCTCTAACATCAGATTTGCCCGCGTTGCCTGGCTGGAGAAATTTCTTCCACAAAGAGGACAGCGATTATCTTTAACCTCCGGACTATCCTGACGATAATACTTATGACAATCTGTGCAGATTAAATAGGGGTCGGAAAAATTCTGCGTATGTCCGGAAGCTTCCCAGACCTTAGGATGCATCAGGATGGAAGCATCCAGACCAAAAATTTCCTCACGGGCATAGACCATTTCCTTCCACCAAGCATCCTTAATATTCTTCTTCAATTCTACCCCTAAAGGACCGTAGTCCCAGGAACTGGCTAATCCACCATAGATCTCACTACTCTGGAAAATAAATCCCCGGCGCTTAGAGAGGGAGACTACTTTTTCTATATCTACAGTCATAGAAACAGAAGTTTATCATAAATCTTAAAAATAAGCAAGAAATTTTATAACTTTATAGGATAACTTTTGAGTGGTTCTTTATGGAGATTAAACTTTGTGTATATTTCTCAATCTTTCTTTAATCACTTTTTCAAAACCTGAATGGGAAGGAAAATAATAATTCTTTTTTTCAGAAAGATAATCCTGTTTCACGAAATGATCTTTATACTGATGAGGATATTTATAACCTTTGCCATATCCCAATTTTTCTGCTCCTTTGTAATGGGTATCGCGTAAATGACGGGGAACCTCCTGGGTCCTCTCCTTCTCCACATCCTCCATTGCCTTCTCTATGGCAAGATAGGAAGCATTGGATTTTGGGCAACAGGCAAGATAAGCGGTGGTCTGGGCAAGGGCGATACGGCATTCAGGAAGCCCCAGAAATTCTACTGCCTGAAAACAACTGGTAGCAATTACTAAAGCTTGAGGGTCGGCGTTACCAATGTCCTCACTGGCAAGGATGAGCAATCTCCGGGCAAGAAAAAGTGGGTCTTCACCAGCATAAAGCATCTTCGCCAGCCAGTACAAGGCGGAATCGGGATCGGAACCCCGCACTGCTTTAATAAAGGCAGAAATGGTATCATAGTGTCCATCCTCATCTTTATCATAAACAATCGCTTTCTTCTGAATGGATTCCTCAGCCACTTTAAGCGTAAAATTTATCCTTCCATACTTATCCGGGGGTGTGGTGAGTGTCCCAATTTCTAAGGCATTTAAAGCCCGTCGTGCATCTCCTTCGCAAAGCTTCGCCAAGTGCAAAAGAGCTCTCTCTTCTATCTTCAAAGGAAATTTCCCCAGACCGCGTTCTGTATCAGTTATTGCCCGTTTAAGAATTTCCAGAATTTCTTTTTCCGAAAGAGGGTTCAGTTGAAAGACAAGGGAACGCGAAAGTAAGGGTGAGATTAAAGAGAAAAAGGGATTATGGGTAGTGGCTCCGATGAGCACAGGATTCCCTCTTTCTAAATCTGGCATAAGGACATCCTGCTGGGCTTTATTGAAATGGTGAATTTCATCAATAAAGAGGATGGTTTTTTTCTGCTGTAAGGAATATCTCTGCCTTGCTTCGGAAATCTTCTCCCGTAACTCTTCAACATTAGAGGTGGTAGCATTAATGGTCACAAAATAAG
>JAMWCG010000133.1 GCA_023818555.1 Candidatus Omnitrophota bacterium | reverse complement strand
TAATATCCTTACTCAATTGGATAGATTTATTGCTACTATCTTAGTGAGCAACAATGTGGTGAACATCGCTCTTTCTACCCTGGGGGCTGCTCTGTTTATTTATATTTTTGGACAGAGATGGGGGATAATTATTTCTACAATAGGAATTTCAATTTTTATATTGATCTTCTGTGAAATTACTCCCAAAATCCTGGCTACAAAATATCCGGAGTCAATCGCTTTAAGATTTGCCTATCTTATAAAATTTTTGATTAGATTAACCCATCCTCTGGCAAAGTTTTTTACCATTCTTAGTAAGGGAATTATAAAACTGATGGGGGTAGAACTTAAGAAGCGTTCTCCTCTGGTTACCGAAGAAGAAATCCGTTTGATGATTGAGCTGGGGAAGGAGGAGGGAGTTGTCTTAGAGGAGGAAAGGAAACTCATTCATCGCATCTTTGAATTTGGAGATACACTGGTAAAGGATGTGATGATACCGCGCGAGAAAATGGTCTGTATTGGATTGAATGCCAGTGAAGAAAATTTATTAGATTTGTTGATTGAAGAAGGTCATACGCGGATTCCAGTTTATCAAGAAAGACTGGATAACATTGTGGGAATTATTTATGCCAAGGACCTTCCCTACATCTGGAAGAATGGTTCGCTTATTATCATTGCGGACATTATGCATCCCGTCCATTTTGTTTCTCCGGAGATGAGGGTTTCTGAACTTCTGCGGGATTTTCAAAAACTTAAGATTCAGATTGCTATTGTGCGAGAGGAGACGGGTAAAGTATTGGGACTGGTTACCCTGGAAGATATCCTGGAAGAGATTGTGGGAGAGATTGAAGAAAATCCGCGTAAATTTTAAATTGAATTTTATTCTTTTACAGGTATAATATATTTAACTTTATGCATTATTTGATTATAGAAGTGTGAGATGAAGTATATTTTTTTAGTAGGAGATGGGATGCAGGATAGGCCCATACCGGATTTAGAAGGAAAGACTCCTCTGGAGGTAGCCAAGACTCCCGCGCTGGACTTTATTGCCCGGGAGGGGAAGGTAGGTTGGGCAAAGACCATCCCGGCTAAGATGCAAGCAGGTTCGGATGTGGCGATAATGTCTCTTTTAGGATATGACCCTCAAGTCTACTATACCGGGCGTGGTCCCTTAGAGGCAGTGAATTTAGGGATAGAGTTAAAGGAGAGTGAAGTTGCTTTTCGTTGCAATTTAGTGACCGTGGAGGATGGGGTAATGGTGGATTATAGTGCGGGACACATCAGTTCCGCGGAGGCAAAGACTTTAATAAATTTTCTTAACCAAAAATTATCTACCGAAGATATCCATTTCTATCCCGGGGTCAGTTACCGTCATATAATGGTTGCGCGGGAGATAGGAGCGGATTTAAAATGTTTCCCACCCCACGATATTATGGGTAAAAGGATAGATAAATTTTTACCAGAAGGCAAAGATGCGCAGATAATTATTGAATTAATGCAGAGTTCTCGGAAGATTTTGCTTAACCACGAAATCAATCAGGTGAGGATTGACCTCAAGGAAAATCCGGCCAATATGGTCTGGTTTTGGGGACAGGGTAAAAAACCCGAACTTCCCAGATTTAAAGAAAAATTTGGGGTAAAGGGGAGAGTGATTTCTGCAGTGGATTTGATTAAGGGATTGGGAAGAATTATCGGTCTTGAGCCCATCTATGTAGAGGGAGCGACTGGTTATTATGATACCAATTATTCCGGTAAGGCGGAAGCGGCTTTAGAGGCTCTGAAGAAAAACGATTTCGTCTTTCTCCATGTGGAGGCTCCTGATGAAGCAGGACACAATGGAGACTTGAGGGCAAAAATTTCGGTAATTGAGAAATTTGATTCTCTGGTGGTGGGAACGATTTTAAAAGAATTAAAAAAATGGGAAGACTTTCGTATCTTAGTGACTTCAGACCATCCCACACCCATTACCTTGCGCACACACACTCGCGAACCCATATTTTTTGCACTCTATGGGAAAGGAATAGAGAAAGACCGGGTAGAGGAGTTTAATGAAAAAAGTGCCCAGCAGAGTGCTTGGAGATGGGAAGAAGGGTATAGATTGATGGATTATTTTATCGGGAGGTAAGAGGTGGCTTTAATTATTCTCCTATTTTCTTTCTTGTTTTTTTCCTTCGCCTACTTTATTTATGGAAGATTTCTGGAGAGAAATTTTGGAATAGACCCTCGGAGACCTACACCGGCGCACACCAAGAAGGATGGAGTGGATTTAGTTGCCTCCCGTCACTGGACAATTCTTTTCGGGCATCATTTTGCCTCTATCGCCGGAGCGGGTCCTATCGTAGGCCCAATAATTGCGGTTTCTCTTTGGGGCTGGGGTCCCAGCCTGCTTTGGATTGTTTTAGGGACAATTTTATTAGGAGGAGTACACGATTTTGGCTCGCTCATAGTTTCTCTGCGTAATGATGCTCGTTCAATTTCTGATATAAGTGAGGATTTGATTAGCCGAAGAGCAAAGATATTCTTTTCCTCCTTTGTTCTCCTTGCGCTCATTTTGGTCATTGCGGTATTTGCAGTCCTTACGGCAAAAACCTTTGTCGTTCAGCCTGAGATTGTTCTTCCTTCTCTGGGCTTAATTCCTTTGGCTATCTTTGTGGGAATAAGTTTATACAGACTGAAATTCAATCAGATTTTAGTGACCATCTTGGGGATAATCGTATTGGTTATTCTTTTATTCTTAGGGAATCTTTTTCCTTTAAAAAGTCCATTTCCCCAAGAGATTTATTTCTGGATGATAGTTTTGTTTTTTTATTGTTATTTTGCTTCCATCTTACCTGTGAATATCCTTTTGCAACCCCGGGATTATCTTTCCAGCTTCTTATTATTTTTTAGTTTAATTATTGGCTATCTGGGGATTTTTTTATCTCCTCCTAAAATAAATTTGCCGATTTTTATTTCCTGGAATACAGAAAGTGGTTCCCTTTGGCCAATGCTCTTTGTGACTATCGCCTGCGGAGCGATTTCTGGTTTTCATTCTTTAATTGCCTCCGGGACAACCTCTAAACAAATCTCCACTGAAAAAGATGCCCGGAAAATTGGCTACGGGGCAATGGTTATGGAGGGTTTGGTAGCGGTGATGGCGGTTTTAGCCATTAGCGGAGCTTTTTCTTCAGAGTCTGCGCTAAATAATGCCCTCAAAGGTGGAGGCGGACCGATTGGAGCCTTTGGAGAAGGTTTTGGCAAAATCACCCATTCTTTTCTGGGAAATTATGGGAGGTTTTTGGCTCTGCTTGTTTTAAATGCTTTCATTCTAACCACCTTGGATACCGCCACCAGAATCTGTCGCTACATTACTACAGAACTCCTCAGCATAAAAAATAGGCATTTTTCCACCTTATTTGTAGTATTTATAAGTGCCGCTCTTGCTTTTACGGGGAAGTGGGACAAAATCTGGCCCATCTTTGGAGCCTCAAATCAGTTGGTAGCGGCTTTGGCTTTAATTGTGATTTTCACTTGGCTAATTTCACAAAAAAGAAGATTTTTTTTTGTGACTTTCCCGGCAATCTTTATGCTTCTTACCACCCTGGGAGCTTTGCTCTATCAATTTAAGATTTTTTTAAAAGAAAGGAATTTTTTATTAGGAGGAATAGACCTGGTCTTAGTTCTTTTGGCGCTCTTTATGATTTTTGAGGTTAAGAAGGTAAGATTATTTAAGAAAAAATAAGCATGAAGAAATTGATTGTGCAGAAATATGGGGGGACATCGGTAGCCAATCCTGAGAGGATTCGTAATGTTGCCC
>JAMWCG010000132.1 GCA_023818555.1 Candidatus Omnitrophota bacterium | reverse complement strand
CCCCAACCTATAGACCATACGCAGGACTCAGAAGTCTGGGCGACTACTACTTCTCCTAAGGTCTTAGAAGAACTAAAGGATTATAAGGTAAAATTTATGAACTCCGGTCAAATTGCCGGACTGAATGGTCTTCTTCTGGCCGTGGCTAAAGAGAAAAAGATGGAAGGAGTATGTCTTCTGGGAGAGATTCCCCTTTATACCATTCAGGTGGAAAATCCTAAGGCAAGTTTGGCCATCTTAGAGGTGATGTGTGAAATCCTTGATATAGAGATAGATTTATCAGAACTCGTCCAAAAAGCAAGATTCGTTGAGGAAGAGATTAATAAACTGGTTGATTATCTGAAAACAGGTATCACGGGAGGTGAAAGAATTACTGAGGAGGATATAGAAAAGTTGAAGAAAAGTCTTTCTTCTCTAACCAAACTTCCCAAGTCTGCTCAGGAAAAAATTGAAAAACTTTTTGAGGAAGCAAGGAAAGACATTTCCAAAGCCAATGAATTGAAGAAAGAACTTGACCGCTGGAATGTCTATAAGGAATATGAAGATAGATTCTTAGATTTATTTAAAAAGCCGGGTAAGAAAGAAGAAAATGCTTGACATTATAACTTAATTATTTTAAAATAATTAAAAAGGAGGGAGAAGAGATGACACTTACTAAAAAGGATATCGTTTTGAAGATTGCGCAGGAAACAGGGGTGCGCCAGGTAGAGGTGAAGAAAGTAGTCCAGAAGACTCTGGATGTAATCATTGATGCCCTTGCTAAGGGTGATAAAGTGGAATTAAGGAATTTTGGAGTTTTCAAAGTTAAATCCCGCAAACCTAAAATAGGAAGAAATCCACGCACCGGAGTAACGGTTCCCGTTCCCCAGCGTAAGGTAGCAGTTTTTAAGCCGGGGAGAATAATGAAACAGCGTCTGAGAGCATAGATTTACCAGGTTTGAAGAGAGGACGAAAAGAAAACCCCTTTTTTAAAGGGGTTTTTATTTGCAGATTATTTTAAATTATTATATAATATCTTCCAATGAAGCAAATGGTTTATAAAGCTTTGCCCGGGACTAAGGACATCCTTCCTCCGGAAATTCTTCTCTGGCAGGAACTGGAAGAAAAAGCAAAGGCTATCTTTTCCTCTTACCATTATCAAGAAATCCGTACCCCCATAATGGAGGAGTTAAAACTTTTTGTGCGTTCGGTAGGAGAAACTACGGATATTGTAGAGAAGGAGATGTTTTCTTTTAAAGACCGCGGAGGAAGGGAGGTTTGTCTGCGTCCCGAAGCTACTGCTTCCTGTGTAAGGGCTTATCTGCAAAGTAATCTCCCTCTCTCTGAGGCGGGGGTGAAGTTTTTTTATCTCGGTCCGATGTTCAGGGCGGAACGGCCCCAAGCGGGAAGGTATCGGCAATTCCATCAAATGGGGGTAGAGGTTTTGGGTTCAACAAGCTATCTGGTAGATGCAGAAGTAATCAGTCTTTCCATAGAATTGCTACACGCATTTGGTCTGAAGAGTTTTCTCCTTAAATTAAATAGTTTAGGTTGTTTTGAAGATAAGAAGGTTATTTCCGAAAAATATAGAGAAATTTTATTTAGGAAGAAAGAAGAGCTCTGTCTGCTCTGCCAAAAACGGATGGAGCGTAATGTTTTGCGGGTACTTGATTGCAAAGAAGGAAAATGTAAGAGATTAATTGCGGAACTTCCTCCCACCCCCGAATTAATCTGTAAGGAATGCCAGAAACATTTTCAATCATTACAGGAGGTGCTTTCTCTACTGAAAATAGATTATAGGATTGAGCCACACCTTGTACGCGGAATTGATTACTATACCCGCACCGTCTTTGAACTGGTTTCTGAGGAGTTAGGTGCTCAGGATGCCTTAGCTGCGGGTGGTCGCTATGATAATCTGATAGAATATTTAGGTGGTCCATCTTTAGGAGCAGTGGGTTTTGCCTTAGGAATGGAGAGAATAATTCTTGCTTTAAAAAAAAGTTGTAGGCTAAACTTAGAAGAAAAATGCTTGGATATCTTTTTGATTACCTTAGGAGAGGAGGCGGGTAAAGAGGGTTTTTTTCTTATGCAACTTCTCCGTAAGAAAGGAATTTCTATAGACATGGATTATACCGAAAAATCGCTCAAGGCGAAGATGCGACGGGCAAATAGACTAAAAGCAAAATTTGTTTTAATCATTGGAGAAGAGGAGATAAAGCAGGGAAATTATCTATTGCGCGAGATGTCTTCAGGCAAACAAGAACTGCTCAGGAAAGAGAATATAACAGAAGAATTGTGTAAGAGGTTAAGGTAGAAATGGTTTATCGTACGCACAGCTGTAATGAATTGAATTTGGCGGATGTAGGAAAAGAGGTTACACTCTGTGGCTGGGTTGCTTCCCGGCGCGACCACGGAAGTCTTATCTTTGTTGACCTGCGTGACCGGGCAGGAATTACACAAATAGTCTTCCATCCTCAGACGAACAAGGAGGCATATCTGCAGGCTAAAGAGCTACGGAGTGAATATCTTGTTCAGATTAGAGGGAAAGTGCAGAAAAGACCCCCGGGGACAGAAAATCCCCGTTTAAAAACCGGTGAGGTAGAGGTAGCGGTTTCTCTCTTAAAGATTCTCAATCCCTCACTCACCCCGCCATTTGAAGTCAGTGACGAATGGAGTAACCCTCCTTCTGAGGAACTGCGGCTCACTTATCGTTTTCTGGATTTACGGAGAAAGAGTATGCAAGAGATTTTATTTGTCCGGCACAAGGTCTGCAAGGGAATGCGTGATTTTTTAGACCGGGAGAATTTTCTTGAGGTGGAAACTCCGATGCTCACCAAATCCACCCCTGAAGGAGCAAGAGATTTTTTGGTTCCTGCCCGTCTTGAGCCGGGGAGTTTTTATGCTCTTCCGCAATCCCCCCAGTTATTCAAACAGATTCTTATGGTCAGTGGTCTGGAGAGGTATTTTCAGATTGTGCGCTGTTTCCGTGATGAGGACTTGCGCGCCGACCGTCAGCCGGAATTTACCCAGTTAGACATAGAGATGTCTTTTATAAATGAGGAAGACATTTTTTCTCTGGTGGAGAGAATGTTTAAATTTATCTGGGAAGAGATTTTAGGGAAGAGGCTCAACATACCTTTTCCGCGCCTGCGCTATAAAGAGGCAATGGAGAAATACCGGAGTGATAAACCGGACCTAAGAGAGAAAAAGGAAGACTTTGCTTTTCTCTGGGTCATTGATTTTCCACTTTTCAAATATGATGAAACAGAGAAACGCTGGGATTCCGAACATCATCCTTTTACCGCCCCCTGCGAAGAAGATATTGCGCATTTAGAAAGCCAGCCGGAGAAAGTGAAAGCGCGTTCCTACGACCTTGTGCTTAATGGAGTGGAGATAGGTAGTGGAAGCATCCGCATCCATAGGCGGGAACTACAGGAGAAAATCTTTAAGGTCTTAGGTATTTCTCCGGAGGAAGCCGAAAAGAGGTTTGGTTTTCTCTTGCGTGCCTTTGATTACGGAGCTCCTCCTCACGGAGGGATTGCCTTCGGGATAGACCGTCTAATTTCCCTGATCTTAGGTAGAGAGAGTATTCGGGATACCATTGCCTTTCCCAAAACCCAGAAAGGAATTTGTCCTTTAACACAGGCACCCGATGTAGTCTCGGAACGCCAGCTTAAAGAACTGGGGATAAAGATAGATAAACCAAAAGGGTAATGGAAAAGGATATTCACTTTCAGAACAATCAGGAAGCCCAAGCAATCTTCGGCAAATACGATGAGAATATAAAACTGATTGAGGAATCCTTGAGA
>JAMWCG010000131.1 GCA_023818555.1 Candidatus Omnitrophota bacterium | reverse complement strand
CAATATATCTCTGGGCAAGAATTAACATAGAATAGCCACTCCCCATAGTAAATAGACCAATTTTAAGAAAAGTAAAAAACAATTTAAATAAAATCATCTTAGGTTATTTCTTCTAAGGGAAGAACAAACGCCTTCACTCCCTCATGCCCAAATTTTTTTCTCAATTCTTTTATCCCCAAGATTAGTTCCCCACTTTCTTTGTCCTCACAGGCAACACATAAAAGATTATTTCTCCCCGGCCAAACATCATTTCCCAAATGTATTCCTGAGGTATTTCCTCTTCCATAAACTTCAGTAATTTTTGTATAATTTTTTAAACCACATTTCTCCATAACTTCCATTACCATCTCTTCTATCGCTTCATTATAAACAACCATTACCATCTTCATCGCTGTTTTTCTTTTCTATTCTTTATCTTTGTTTCTAAAACTGCATAAAGTGTAGGAACAAAAACCAAAGTAACGAAAGTAGAAACGGCTAATCCACCAATCATCGTTATTCCTAAGGGTTGCCAAATTTCCGAACCTTCTCCTTTAAAAACCGCCATGGGAAAAAGCCCGGCTAAAGTAGTAAGCGTAGTCATAAGTACAGGCCTCAGTCTCTCTCTTCCAGCCTGAGTTATTGCTGTATGCATAACCAAGCCTCTTTTTCGGAGGATGTTGATATAACTTATCAGAACTATAGCATTGTTCACCACAATTCCCACAAGCATAATTATACCCAAAAAAGAGATAATATTTAAAGTAGTTTTAGTTAGCCAAAAACCTAAGAAAACCCCTGAAAAAGTAAAAGGAACGGAAAACATTATTACAAATGGAGCAAGCAATGATTCAAATTGACCTGCCATAATCATATAGACGAGAAAGATACCTAAAATTAATAAGACAGTCAAATCCCTGAATGCCTTCTTCTGTTCCTCTACCTCTCCACCGAAGTTAATTCTTATATCTGAAGGAATAACTATCTTTTTCAAATTCTTTTCAATATCTTCTCTAACCTTTCCTGTTGACCTTCCAAAAACATTACATTCAACTTTTACTACCCTTTCACGATTAACTCTTTCTATATCCACAGGTCCTGCGGTTTCATAAACTTTTGCAAGATTAATCAGTCTTATCGACTTTCCGGTTAAAGGAGAAACAATGGATAGATTCTCAATATCCTCTATCTTTGTGCGTGAATTTTCTTCTAATCTTACATAAATATCATAAGTTTCTCCCTTTTCTCGGTACTTTGTGGCAGTAGAACCTTCAATGTATGTCTTTAATGAAGAGGCGATGGTTTGCATATTTAAACCTAAAATCGCTGCTTTTTCTCTATCCACCGCAATTCTCAATTCGGGCTGACTTATTTCCCGAGAAATACTTACATCTACTGCCCCGGGAATTTTTTCAATTATGCTTTTCAATTTTTCAGCAAGCACATTTGTTTCTTCAAATGAATGCCCAATGATTTCTACCTGAATTGCCTTTCCTCCCATTCCCGTAATCATTCTTCCTATAGGATTGCCCGTAGAGATATCTATTTTTAATACTCCAGGAATTTTCCCAATCTCTCTTCTTAAAACCTGCCCAATTTCAAAAACTGAACGGTTCCTTCTTGTCTTAGGAATCAATTTTGCTCCCGCCACGATAATATTTTCTCCTGATTCTCCGGCTGCCCGGAAGGCTCTCCCCATACTGGATGTGGTTCCTGGTCTTGCAAAAATAATTCTTTTTTCGGGAACATTTTTTTCAAAAATTTCTTCCACCCTTAAGGCAACTTTTCTTGTTTCTTCAAAGCGTGTTCCTAAGGGAAGATGAATAGTTGTGCGAACATCCCCTGTATCTTCTTCAGGTATAAATTCATTACCTACAAAATGTAGAAGAAAAAGGCTTAAAATAAATAAAAGGGAAAAACCAAAAATAATTAATCTCTTATTCCTTAGACTAAAAGAGAGAAGTGAAGAATAGAAATTCTCTAATGCCTTGAACCATCTTTCTGAAGTTTCATAAATTTTTTTTATCCCTTTAAACCGATGCTCTTTTGTATCGTTGTTTTGGCTCCTTTCTCTTAAAATTTTTGCACAGAGCATGGGACTAAAAGTAGAGGCAGTAAAAAGTGAGGCAAGTAAGGTAACAGTTACCACTATGGCCAATTCTCCAAACATAATCCCAATTATTCCCCGCATAAAAAGAAAGGGTAGAAACACGACAATGGTAGTAAAGGTGGAGGCAGTAATTGCCAGAAACATCTCCTCTGCTCCAAAAATCGCAGCTTCGCGCAAACGCTCTCTTTTCTCTATATGTCTCCAAATATTATCTACAATAACAATAGCATTATCTACAACCATTCCGCAAGCGATGACTAAGGAAGATAGGCTTACAATATTTAAGGTTCTTCCACTCAGGAAGAGATAAATAAAGGCGATGAGTAATGAAAAGGGAATAGTCAGAGCGATAATTAAACTTGTTCTCAACTCTCTTAAGAAAAACCAGACTACTAAGATTACAAAAAAAATCCCACGATAAAGGGTGGTCTTTAAAGAACTTAAGGCATTTATAATATCCTGCGAAGTATCAAAGATAATATTCAATTTTATGTCTCGGGGCAATGTGTTTTCCAATCTCCTTAAAAGATTCTTTATGCGACGAGCAACTTCTACAGTATTAGTTCCCGTTTGTTTCTGAATCATCATCATTATCCCAGGTTTTCTATTTATTCTTGCCTCCATAGTCACTTCTTTAAAACTATCCTCTACTCTTGCGACATCCTTTAAATAAATTACTTTATTTTCTTTTTTACCCAAGATAACCAAATTCAATTCTTCGGGAGAGGAAAACTCTCCGGGGAGTCTTATTAAATAACTGGTGAGTCCTGATTTTAAATTTCCTACGGGTTGGGTTACATTTTCTTTTCTTAAAGCATTTAATATGTCAAGTATAGAAAAACCATAACCTTCTAAGCGTGCTCTCTCTATCCAAACATTGATTTGTCTTTCCAAACCTCCAAATAACTGCACAGTTCCTACTCCGGCAAGCTGTCTTATAGGGTCAGCAACTTTTTTGTCAATTAAATCGTAAAGCTCAGGATAACTTTGTTGAGCATTAATTCCGATGAATAAAATGGGCATCATTGCGGTATTGAATTTGAAAATAAATGGATTCTCCATCTCATCAGGGATGTCGGGAAGAAAGCGCTTAGCCAATTCAATCCGGTCACGGATATCATTGGAGGCAGTATCCAAATTTGTTCCCCAAACAAATTTTAGTGTAATTACCGAGACCCCCTCTGCAGAAACGGATGTAATCTTTTCTAATCCCGGAGTAGTAGCCAATTGATTCTCTAATGGCTCAGTGACCTTTATCTCTACATCTTCGGGACTTGCTCCTGGATAGGCAGAAATAATACTGATTGCGGGAGGTTCAATTTCCGGCATCTGGTCTATCCCTAAGTGGAAAAGACTGTAAAGGGAGACAAAAATTATTCCTGTAAAAATCATTAAATTGGTAACCGGTCTTCTTACGCCAAATTCAGGTAAGTTCATTTTTATTCTTCAATAGTTACTTCTGCTCCTTCAAATAGTTTTTGCTGCCCCATGATAACGACTAAGTCTCCCTCTTTTACCCCCTCCAAAACTTCGTAATACTGACCTTGACGCAAACCCAATTTAACTTCTCTTAGAAATGCTTTATTATTCTCTATTAAAAATACATATAGATTAGGCTCCTTACCCAGCACCGCTTCTTTTAAAATCACTGGAACATTTTTGTGTTCAGAAATTATAAGACTCACTTTAGCAAAAAGTCCCGATTTAAGTAGATGTTCAGGGT
>JAMWCG010000130.1 GCA_023818555.1 Candidatus Omnitrophota bacterium | reverse complement strand
CCTCTTAGTTTTGGGGATAGGCAGAAACGGTCATCTTGCTTTTCATGAGCCAGGATTTCTTACTGATAAGTTAGTAGATATTGTCAATTTAACTCCTGAGACCAAATCTGACAATGGGGTTGAGTTTTCACAGGCATTTACACTTACTTTAAAGACGATTTTGAAAGCAAAGGAGATTATCCTCCTTGCCTCAGGGGAACATAAGAGAGATATAATTGAAAAGGCTCTCTTAGGAGAAGTTTCCCTTAATGTTCCGGCTTCCTTTCTTCAGAATCATAATAGAACAAGCTTTCTCATCGATCAGGGTGCCACCAAAGAGGCTTTACTAAGAGTTCTTAAAGCTAAACTTAAAGAGGCGATTACTAAACATCTGGGAGATAGTTCAATTAAGGTTTTTGCCTCAGATTTGGATTTCACCTTAAGCCCTTTAGGAGAACACTTAAGAAAACCAGTAATTGAGAAATTGAAACAATTGGCTAAAAAGGGAATCCATATTGCCATTATCACCGGAGCATCCTATTCGCGGATAAAAGAAGAATTCTTAGATTATCTTCCTCAAGACTTTCCTTGGCAATATTTACATATCTATTCCAATGTGGGAGCAGGAGGTTATGGATTTGACTCTTCGGGTCAAAGGATAACCTATTATGAAGTTAAACTTTTTCCAGAACAATGGGAGAAGTTGAGAGAAGTGGTTAAAGAATTCAAAGAAGAATTTAAAGAAGATTTTGAAGGTTTCCGGGAAACCGAGGAGATGAAAGGGACTATCGTGTTAAAGGACCGTCTCAGGACAAAAGAGACCTATGAAAAATATCTGACCTTCTTGGAAGAAAGATTAAAAAATACGGGATTAATCATTAATGGTACAGGTCATTTGGGAACTATTGATATTACCTATGCAGATAAATCTTATGCGCTAATTAATTTGCGAGAGAGACTGGATATTTTATCAGAGAATATGGTTTATGTTGGTGATACCTTCGCTGGTAAATTTGCCAATGATTTACCAGCCATGATTCTTGGAGTCTGGATATTCAATGTGGGTTCAATTGATAATCTACCTAAAGGGATTTTTTCTTTAGGAATAAGGGGAGACTTAGGAACGGAAATATTGTTGGAGGTGCTTTTAGAAAAAAAATGAAGAAAACAACTTATCTAATTTTACTTTTAGTACTATTCTACCCCACATTTCTTTTTTCTTCAGAGAAAGAAGCAGTTTTTCGCAGGATAAAAGAAATTTCTTCCCCCGAATTTATCCTCTCTTATCTTAAGGACAGGCAACTCTTTAGTATAATCAATGTAGAGCTTAGACATCCAGAACTTCAGAAAGTCCTCTCTGACTTAAAAAGAGCGGGGATTAATAAACTCTATTTTATAGAACTTCCTTCCCCGGATACAGGAAAGAAGACTCTCCCCGGAGCCGGGAAAAATTTTCCTGAGGTTCAGAAGTTATTAAGAAAAGAACTGGGGATTGAAATTGAAGGAGAAGATAGTGGAGTCATTCTTTTGCCCCTTTACTTAATTAATGAGATTGAAAGAAAGAGAAGAATTATTTTACTCCATGAGCTGACCCATATTTTAAAAGATGCAGAGGCGCAATTAGGGAAGAAGGAGTTTGATTATTACCAGAACCTTTGGAGAGAGTTAGATAATTTAAAAATAGACAGTTCTACCGGGGAAGAAATTCTTACTCCCTTGGAAGAAGAATTCTTAGAAGAATTAGTAAGCACCCTGGGGAATTTTATCCTGATGCGTTATCTTATAGGAAGGGAATTCTTTTCTTATGTTCATCCTTATTTAGAGGTAAAAATAGATAATTTTGCCTTGCGTCTTAAAGGAGAGTTATCTCTACCGGAGAAAGAGATGCTTTTTAAACTGGCGTATTTTTTAAGCGTAACTTCTTTTGCCGTTTATGATAAACCCTCAATCTGGGAAGAGAAAATCAAAGAGATTTTCAAAAGCCATTTAACTCCGCAAAGAATTGACGAAATTATGAGAAAAGTTTTCATTCCTCTAAAAACATCTTTAAAGGAAGACCCTTATCCGAATTTATATCTTATGCGTAAATGGTTTTTTAGCCCCTAATGTTAAAGATAATTATCTTTATTCTCTTTAACTTCCTTTTCTTTGAACCGGCCTCTGCCCGGCGAATAAAAGAAGGGAATCTAATCTCTCCCCCGGGATATGTGCGGGAAATAGTCCTGGAAGTAGATGAGGTTCTGGATATCCCTCTGAAAAATTTTTTAGTTACCAAAGCTAAGGAGTTGGTTGAAGAATTTTATGGAGGGAGATTGAATATAGAAGAAGTTGAAGAAAGCGTAAAGAGAATAGTCAATGAACCCATAGTAGAAGAAAAAATTCTTTTTCTGACCCAGGAAGAAATTGAAAGGAGGAAAAATTTTGAGGAGGTAAATGATAGAGAAGAAAAAGACTTATATTTCTGGATGAGAAAGATAGTTTACAGTCTGGCTTCCCGGGAATTGGTTTCCTGGATGGTAGTTGAAATTGAGGACTTACTTCACCAGGTTAATCCTACAGAGCAGAGTTCACTCCGGAACCTGAAAGAAAGGCTTATAGATAAGTTCCTGGGAATTCATTACGGAGGAGGTGAAGGTTTAATTTCCGACAGATTTTATAAAGCAATTAAACTTTCTACCGAGTATGGAGACTTAATCCCGCAGACTTTTTCCTCCCTTTTGAATATACAGGGAATTAATAATCAAGATGTTATTTCTGTCTGGCTAAAAATTCCCGGGGAAACAATTGTCCCGGATCATTCCCGGGCAACCTACCAGTATCGGGTGACAGTAAAAAAGAGAGAGAAAATTATCTCTGCAGAATTTGTTTTAAAAATCTCTTTTGCAGAAGAAAAAAGAGAAGCCCTTAAAAAGATTCTTAGTGAATTTAAAAAATATTCTTTAGATTTTCCCGAGATTAATTCCCCGGGCAGTTTGATAGAAAATTTTGTTTGGGAAAATTCAAAACCAAAATATTTCCTTGCTTTTACCCAGAAATCTCTTTTCCGTGACTACATTAAAAGCCTTAAGGAATTACAGAAAGGGATTTTGGGAAAGACATCTTTACTTGTCTCTTTAGAAACGGAAATTTTAACCACTGCTTTGAAATTCTGGAAAGAGACGCGGGAAAATGGTAAGGGACTTTTGGTCTTTCTTTCTCCCGGGGCAATTTCCGTTTTTAACAAAAGAGATAAATGGGAACATCGTTTTGTGGGGATAGAAAATTCTTCCTGGCTGAGTTGGGAGGAAGTATTAGGAGAGATGAGAAGATATGGATATTCTCCGGAGGCGATGGTTAGAGCAATAGAGAATAGTGGTGGATAAATTGTGATTTTATAATCAATGATTAGGGTAATGCACAAAAGCAGAATTTTTCTTTACTCTGCGTTAATTTGGAGATAAAATAAAATTGGTTTACATTCTTTTAGTCCTGTGAGATACGCAAACAAAAATACCTGTGCAGAATTATGCTTGATTACTTGGCTATTTTCAAGAAGTTGAATAACGAGAAGATTAAATATATCGTTGTGGGTGGGGTGGCGGTAAATTTTTGGGGTGTTCCGCGTATGACTTATGATATAGACTTACTTCTTTATTTAGAAGAGAACAACTTGGTAAAATTTCTCTCTTTAATGAAGAAGTGGGGATTTAGACCCAAACTGCCCGTAGAAATTATGGATTTTGCCGATAAGAATAAAAGGGAAAATTGGATTAAAAATAAAAATATGAAGGCTTTTACTTTCATTAATCCCAACTGGGCAATCTCTGAGATTGATATTGTCATAAATACTCCTGTGGACTATGAAGAGGCGGTACGGAATA
>JAMWCG010000129.1 GCA_023818555.1 Candidatus Omnitrophota bacterium | reverse complement strand
AATATCTCTCCGGGAATGGACAATTTCACTATATTTCAAATCCAGAAATTCTCCCAGACTTATTCCTTCCAGTCCCACCGCCCGAGAAATACTTATCAAGATACGATAGAAATCATAAGCAGAAACTCTTAACTCATAGGCATTCTGGGCAATCAATCTCATCCCCTCAGCACAGAGGGCATAGGCAGAGAGAATCGCATTTGCCTCTCCACTTACCCGATGAAGAGCAAATTTTCCTCTGCGTAAAACTGCATCATCCATACAGGGTAGGTCATCTAAGATTAAGGAACTGGTATGAATTATCTCTACTGCACAGGCAGAGAGTAAAAATTTCTCCGGCCTCTTTTTAAACATTTCTGCGGTCGCCAGAACTAACAGCGCCCGGATTCTTTTCCCTCCTGCCAAACTGCTATAACGCATCCATTTCACTAATCCCTTACTGTCTCTGTTGCCTTTTAGATACTTCTCTAATGCCTGATTAACCAAACTCTCTTTCTCTTCCCAGTATCTCTCCATGATTTTAAGTCAACTTAAATTGCCAAATTAAGAAAAATCTTTTATATGTCCTAAGACCTTAACCACTGTTCTTCTAAAGTAGATTAAATCGTGAAAGTCCCTTATAGAACGGATACGATTATAGATAAATTCGGGATGAAAGGAAACCCGATAAATACCCTGCACAAGTTTCATAAGAATTTTATCAGGAATGGAGGTTTTCATTACCGGCTCCTTCATATCAAAGCGCTCCCAATCAAGTGTCTTTAGCCAGTTATTTTCTTTGCACTCTTCAAATAAAGGGGTGCCGGGATAAGGAATTACTAAGGTTGCTTGCACCGTATAGGCATAGCCTTTTCTTAAAAGCCATTTCCCCAATTTCAATGTCTTTAAGGCATCCTCGTAAGTCTCCCAGGGATAACCAAACATAATCGTAATATGCGGATAGAGCCCTGCTCCTCGGGCAAGTTTACAATCCTCTATGATTTTTTCTACTGTCAGATTTTTATTTATTCTTCTCAGGGTTTTCTGATTAGCAGATTCTAAACCAAAAAGTAAAAGTCTGAAGTTTGCCTTTTTCATTAAATAAAAATCCTCTCGCGAGAGTGCACCGAAACGCATATTGCAATCAAGAAAGATTCTTTTATGATAACCATATTTAACCATCCCCCGGCAAAATTCTCTTAGCCATTCCCCTACCGGGAAGGTGCCGGTATCATCCATTATCTCACGGATAGGATAATTCTCAAGCAAATAACCAATTTCACCTAATACAGCGTCTACCTTACGGACCCGAAATGCAGGGTAAAGAATAGGCCAAGCACAGAATTTACATTTTCCCCACCAGCAGTCGCGCCCTGCCATAATGTAAGTTCCAGGGGTGCATTTGTAATTTCCATTTTTATAGGCATATAATTGCCATTTAGTCAACTCACGGTCAATAAAAGGTAGAGCGTTTAAATCATGATGAATTTGAAATCTGCCAGTAGACTTTATTTGACCATCTTCACGGTAGTAAATCCCAGCCTCTAAGTTAGTAGTTAGTAGAGAGTATTTAGTATTCAGGAGTTTCAAATTATTACATAAATTTAGCAAAAGGAAGTCATAGTCTCCACCAGTTAAGACAAAATCAACCGAGGAATTCTTAAAGGACTCCTCAGGTAAGGCAGTGACATGGTCACCAAATAAGACAGTTAGAGGGTTATAGAGTTTTTTCAGTTCATCAATAATTCTCCAGTGCTGTTTGATAACCGGAGTTTTTGTCTCCAGAGCGATTAAATCGGGTTTTTCTTTACAAAGAATTTCTAAGAATCTTTTGTAGGAAATCCTTTCCGCAATTCCATCAATCCAGAGAACCTCATGACCTGCATTTTTTAAAATGGTAGCAGCGGTCGCGGGAACCACCGGGTAGATATAAGTGGGTTCTTTAAAATATTGAAATTGACGATTCTGGCTTAAAAGGGGAGTCCCTTTCTTTGACTCTAAGGGAGGATAAGCAATAGCTACTTTCATTATTCTTCTTTCATCTTTTTAGAAAACAGTCCTTTGAGAAAAAAAATACCGTAGGTAAAATGGGTCAATACTATACCTAAAAATAAAAACAAAAACAATTTTAATCTAAGAAATATATTAAGTTTAGGATGGTTTATAGTAATTGGTTTAAAAGTACTAAAAAGAAGAGAAATAAAAATGTAAAAAGAAATGATAGAAAGAAAAATATTTCTAAAAAAAATATTTCCAATTATTCCCATAAATCCTGAAAAAATAAGAATAAGGATAAACAAAGAGGGAACAAAATAGGAAAATTTCAAAGAAGTTTCAGGGAAACGTTTAGCGAAATATCCTCTGTGAAGTGCATAATTGAAGATTTGCTTTAAATGAGAAACAAACACTGGACGGCGATGATGATAAACGACTAAATCCGGGACATAGAGAATCTTTTTATGGAGCTTTTTAATAATTTCTAAACACAGGAAGGTATCC
Source organism: Candidatus Omnitrophota bacterium (assembly GCA_023818555.1). Classification (GTDB taxonomy): domain Bacteria; phylum Omnitrophota; class Gorgyraeia; order DTHP01; family DTHP01; genus DTHP01. The sequence continues at coordinate 1,370 of JAMWCG010000129.1, read as the reverse complement.
TCTCCTGGCCAAAAATTAGTTTTAAATCCTCCTAATTTTTCAAAAATCTCCCTACGAATAATAAAGTTGCAGGAAGGATAATCCTCTACTTCTCTTCTTCGCTCAGGCCGATACCGATAAGTAAATCCGTCGCTCACTAAGAAAGATTCATAAATTAATCCACTGGCAATTTGCCTTAAATTATCATTCTTAGGGGTAATAGCTGGACCACCAATAGCAGCAATCTCCGGGTCAGAAAGGTATCGTCTCCCTACCTTTAACCAGTCTTTCTGAGGATAGGCATCATCATCAATAAAAGCAAGAATTTCACCCGAAGCAATGCCTAAAATTTTGTTCCGCTTAATAGGAGGAGTAACCTGACCGGTGGGAATAACCTTTATTTTGGGATGGGGATAAGAGAATGCTTCATCTGGTAAAACCAATATTTCATAATCAGGATATTCAAGTAGAAGGCATTGTTCTAAACATTCTTCTAAATAGGGATTGAATTCTTTACAAGCAATAACTATGGAGACTTTCATCTCAATTAGAAAAGTATAAACTCAAAAATTCATTTCCTATTATAGTGTTTCAATATATAAGTGCGAAAGAAGATTGTAAGCGTATCCAAGAATATATTTAGGATGGAAGATAAACCCACAGAACTTGCCCAGTGTTGTTCAAGCCTAACCGGAGCCTCCACTATTTTATAGCCTAAGCGATGTGCATTGACTAAAACCTCTACATCAAAGGCAAATCTTCTAACCAGTATCTTGGGAAATACCTTTTCTAATACCTCATATTTAAACAATTTCAATCCTGTCTGTGTATCGCGTACCGGTAAGCCGAAGAGAATTTTAGTAAAATAGTAATATCCCAAACTTAAAATTCTTCGTATTAAGGGATAATTGAGCCGGGAATTGGGATGAAACTTTGAGCCAATCACCACATCTGCTTCATTGAGGCGCAAAATATCAAAAAAAGTGGAAATCTGTTGGGGATGCAGAGATAAATCAGCATCCATAAAGACCACCCAGTCTCCTCTACAGAAACGGAATCCCTTTTTTAAAGCCCTGCCCTTACCAAAATTTTTCTTATTTCTTACAAAAATTATTTGCGGATATTTACGAGATAAGTTCTTTAATTTTAGGAAAGTATCATCATCTGAACCGTCGTCAACCACAATTATCTCATATCGGCAAGAAAATTCTTCAAAGGTCTTTAAAGTCTCAAGGATAGTCAGTTCAATACAAGCAGAACCATTATAGACAGGAATAATTACCGAAACTTTCCCATCTAAATTCTTCATCTCTTCACCGGCTTATGAAATACCCAGTAAAAATTTAAAACCAAAAGAAGAAATAAACAAATAAAGATTGAAATAAGAACTT
>JAMWCG010000128.1 GCA_023818555.1 Candidatus Omnitrophota bacterium | reverse complement strand
TGCGGCTAAGAGAATTATAGATATAAATTGCCATATTATTTTATCTTTTTTTCTAAAGATTCAATTTTATTTTTTAAGTCCTCAATCATACTCATTACTGGATCCAAGATATGGATATGGTCTAAATTTAATTCTATTTTTTTACCATCCTGTTTAGTAATCCTTCCCGGAACCCCTACAACTGTAGAATTGGGTGGAATGTCCTTTATCACCACTGCATTGGCTCCGATATAGGAATTATCTCCGATGGTGATATTACCTAAAACCTTTGCCCCTGCTCCAATTACTACATTGTTTCCCACGGTGGGATGGCGCTTGCCTTTTTCTATACCCGTGCCACCTAAAGTGACCCCCTGATATATCAAGACATTATCACCAATTATAGTGGTTTCTCCAATCACCACTCCCATCCCGTGATCAATAAAAAGCCCTTTACCAATCTTTGCCCCCGGATGGATTTCTATCCCTGTAAAGTGACGAGCAATCTGTGAGATACAACGCGGAATTAAGGGAATTTTTAAACAATAGAGAAAATGGGCAAGGCGATGAAAAATTATGGTATGGAGACTGGGATAGTTTAAAATTACTTCTATCCAAGACTTGGCTGCTGGGTCTCTCTCCAAGGCTGCCTTTATCTCCGCACGGAAGAAAAGGGCAATTAAAATTATTCCCGTAATAATAATCCCAGATAACCAGAGTATAATCGTAATCATTTAATCCCTCACTCCTTTCAGAGAAACGACTGCAAAACAGGCGATTGCCTGGGCTTTACCAATAAGCCCCACGCCTTCATTGGTAGTGGCTTTAAGATTAATATTATCTATAGAAATTTTTAAAATTCTACTAATATTTTCTTTAACCTTTTCTTTATAAGGGGAAATCTTTGGCTCTTCAGCAATCAGGGTTATATCTAAATTTTCTACATACAGATTTTTCTCTTTAACCATTCTAAAAACCCTTGCTAAAATCTCCTCACTACGCATACCCCTATATTCTGAGGCTGTATTAGGAAAGTATTCTCCAATATCACCACCACCGATTGCTCCCAGTAAGGCATCAGAGACCGCATGTAAAACCACATCTCCATCGGAATGTCCCAAGAGACCTTTATTAAAAGGAATCTCTATACCTCCTAAATAAAGTCTTCTTCCTTTAACTAAGCGATGAATATCGTAACCTAAACCCACCCTCATCTTAAAATTTTTAATATTGCCTTCGCCAGCACCAAATCCTGGGGTGTAGTAATCTTTATATTCAAACAGCTTCCTTCCACTATTCTCACTTTACATCCATAATGTTCCATAATCTGGGAATCATCAGTGGGTTTAAATTTTTCTTCCCTTGCCTTCTTATAACAATTTATAAACAAATCCTTTCTAAAAATCTGGGGTGTCTGAATATCCCAGAGGGATGCGCGTGAAATGGTCCTTAAAGCATAACTGCCTTTAACCTGCTTAACGGTAGAACTTATGGGAATTCCCAAAATTGCTGCCCCGAATCTTTCCCCTGCCTCTATTACTCTCCTGACCAGAATGCTATTTACAAACGGTCTTGCTCCATCATGAATTAAAACTAAATCTGCTTTTTCATCCGTATTCCTAAGTCCATTCCAGACCGAATCCGCACGGGTAGCGCCTCCCGGGACTATTTTTATGCGCTTTCTAAAATTAAATTTTTTTAGGAAAAACTCCTTTGCCTCGTGAAATGAACGCCTACTCACCACCAGAATAATTTCCTCTATCTCTTCTACATCCTCAAAATTCTTAAGCGTATAGTATAAAATTGGTTTCTTATCCAGAAGAAGGAAAACCTTATCAATCTTCTTCCCCAGACGTCTACCTCTTCCGGCTGAAGGGATGATGGCAGATATTTTCATCTCCCTTGTTCTACTTCTATTTTCCCACCTTGCCAAAAATCATTCTCCCCGCAGAGGTCTGAAGCACGGAGGTGACGGAAATCTCTACAGTTTTACCTAAGAGATGCCGGGCTTCTTCCACCACCACCATTGTCCCATCGTCAAGATAAGCCACCGCCTGATTGTATTCCTTCCCTTCTTTCACCAGACGCACGGTCATTGTCTCACCGGGAAGGACCACGGGTTTTAAGGCATTGGCAAGGTCGTTAATATTGAGCACCGTCACCCCCTGAAGTTCGGCAATTTTATTGAGGTTATAATCATTGGTTAGGATACGCGCTTCAATGCTTTTTGCCAGTTTTACCAATTTGGCATCCACTTCCGGGATGTCCGGATAATCTTCCTCATGAATCCTCACCTCAAGATGAGGAATTTTCCTGATGCGATTGAGAATATCCAGGCCCCTCCTTCCCCGTGTCCGCCGGAGATGGTCCTGGGAATCAGCAATTTGCTGGAGTTCCTTCAAAATAAAACGGGGCACGACTACCTTTCCTCCGATGAAGCGGGTCTGAAATATATCCGCAATCCTCCCATCAATAATCACACTGGTATCAAGGATAATGATTTCTTCACGCTGATTCTGGGGAGAGAGTTTTACATAGGGAATGATTAAATTAAAATCCTCCTTACCTTTTAGAGCAATCATTATCCCTAAGTAAGCGAAGACGAGCATAAAAACTATCCGCAGGAGTAAACCGACCCTCGGGGAAAGAGAGAATATCTCTAAAGCCCAGGAGAAAATTTTTGCGCTAACTAAACCCAGGACAAGTCCAAAAATTACGCTAAAGACCTTCCGCAGAGAAATCTTACGCATCATTATCTCCAGAACAACTACTCCCCATCCTAAAAGAAATCCTATCCCTAATCCTTTTAAAGGAGAAAAAAAACCTATCACCTTACCTAAATAGTAACCACAAAAAGAAGTAACAAAAATAAAAAATAACCTTAGAAAAATTATGCCCATTCTTCTCCCCCTTTCAACCCAAAGCTAAATCTACCGCCTCTTCTATGTTTTTCACCCCGAGGATTTCCAATTCTTTTTTTTCTGCTGAAAAAGTGGAAAGGTTTGCCTTAGGTAAAATTATCTTCTTAAAATTTAATCTCTCAGCTTCTTGAAGACGCAACTCCAGAAAACTCACCGGCCTAACTTCTCCACCCAATCCTACCTCTCCAATAACCCCGGTATTCTTAGAGACAGAAAGATTGCGGAAACTGGAAACTATTCCCAAAACCACGGCCAAATCTACTGCTGGTTCAAGCACCTTCACTCCTCCTACCACATTCACAAAAATATCCTGATTTCCTAAATGGAGACCCAGCCTTTTCTCTAATACCGCGATGAGTAAAGGTATACGGTTAAAATCTAAACCGGTGGAGCGCCTCCGAGCGATACCTGGAAGGGAAGGGACCACCAATGCCTGAATCTCTACCAGTAAAGGACGGGTTCCTTCCATTATCGGAACAATCACCGCCCCCGGAACATTCTCCTCTCGCTCACTCAAGAATATCTCTGAGGGGTTCTTTACCTCTCTCAGCCCTTGCGCGGTCATCTCAAAAATGGCTATTTCATTGGTAGAACCAAAACGATTTTTCACTGCCCGTAGGATTCTTCTTTGGGTAAAATCCTCACCTTCAAAGTATAGGACTGTATCCACAAGATGCTCCAGTATCTTCGGACCTGCCAGCACCCCTTCTTTAGTGACATGACCAATAAAGAAGAGAGAAATTTCTTTCTCTTTAGCCAGGGAGGTAAGTAGATGGGCACATTCCCGCACCTGAGTCACTGTGCCCGGCCCGGAGGAAAATTCCGGTTTATAGAGAACTTGTATTGAATCAATCACGATAATCCGAGGATTTAATTTATCAATATCTTCTCGGAGAAAATCTACATTAGTTTCATTAACAATGTAAAAACTATCTCCTTTTAAACCCAATCTTTCCGCACGCAT
>JAMWCG010000127.1 GCA_023818555.1 Candidatus Omnitrophota bacterium | reverse complement strand
AATTTATTTCTTTTTTTAAAGTGAGCAAAAGGTCTCTGGCGGCCTGCTGGAGTAAGGTCTGAGTATGGGATTGTTCCTGAGAAATTTTCTCCTTCGCCTCTTTAATTAATCTTTCCGCCTCTTCTTTTGCCTGGCTTAAAATCTCTTCTGCCCTTTTTCTTGCTTCTTTCTCAATCTGCTCGGCTTTTTCTTCTGCTTTTTTAATTCCCTCTTCTTGAATCTTCTTTAAAAGCCCCTGAATATCCTCTGCCATTTCCTTCTCCTTTAAAATTTTATTTCATTATATTATTCTCTATTACAATTTGCAACCAAAATTTTATTTGCGAAAGAAGAATTAATGTAGTATGATATTTAAAAACTTGCTTAATCTCTCTTAAAGAAAGGAGAAAAGATGCTCAAAGCAATGCGGAAGAAGGAGAATGTAAAAGCAGTAATGTGGATTCTGGCAATAATTCTTATCCCTGCCTTTGTTCTCTGGGGAGGCGGAGCGTTACTCCGGGAACGGACACAGGGATTGGCGGGAAAGGTATTTAACCAAAGAGTAAGTTTAGAAGAATATTTAAGAAACTGGGAAGCGGTGAGAAATCAAGCCCTCCTTCTCTATGGAAGGTTGTTTGAGCAGATCGTTCAATATTTAGACCTGGATAATCAAGCCTGGGAAAGAATCATCCTTTTAAAAGAAGCCAAGAGACAGAAGGTGAGAATAAAAGACGAAGAACTGATTGAGCGTTTAAGAAATCTTCCTCTCTTTCAGAAGGAAGGTAAATTTGACCCCCAAATTTATGACTGGGTTCTAAAATATTATTTACGCACCAATCCCTTAAGATTTGAGGAGGAGATGCGCGATTCTCTAAAAATTTCCCAATTGGTAGAAAAAATTTATAACCAGGTGGAGATTACAGAAAAGGAATTGAAAGAAGAATATATTAAAGAGAATGAAAAGGCGAAATTTTCCTATTTTATTATTGAGACAAAAGACTTTCTTAATGCAGTAGAAATAAAAGAGGAGAAGGAGCTCATTGAATATTACAATTCCCATAAGGAAACTTTCCGCAAACCCGAAACTGTAAAAGTAGAATATATCTTTATAGACCCCAGAGAATTGGAGAAAGGGATAGTGGTTCCCGAGGAAGAGATTAAAGAATACTTTGCAACTCATCCAGAAGAGTTCATCTCACCCCAACCCACCCCTCAATGAAGCCAAGAAACGCCTCTGCCTTCCCCAGAACCCACATTGACTGAGGAGCTAAAAAATACCATTAGAACCCGCTTAGCCAGCCAAAAAACAAACGCTAAAGTGGAAGAAATAAAAAATGAACTCCTCACTCAAATAACCCCCCAGACAAACTTAGAGGAACTGGCAAAGAAATATGGGATTTTATTTAAAGAAAGTGAATATTTTTCCTTAGAAACTCCTCTCCCTGAAATTGGTTTCAATTTAAAATTCTATAATTATGCCTTTAGACTCAAGCCCGGAGAATTCTCCGAGGCGATTGAAAATCAGGGTGGGTATATCTTTCTCAAAGTAAAGGATAAAAAGCCTGCTTATATTCCCGAATTTAAGGAAGTGCAGGATAAAGTGGAAGAGGAGTTAAAAAAGGAAAAGGCAGAAAAATTAGCCCAAGCCGAAGCCGAAAAGATTTTAGAAGAATTGAAAGATAAGGGCTGGGAGGAGTTGATTAAAGAACTTAATTTAACCCCCTTTTCTACTGAACTCATCCCCCGTACGGGTTATCTTCCAGGGATTGGTAAATCTGAGGCATTTATCCAAACTGGCTTCTCCCTCCCCCCACAACAGATTGCGCCCTCTCCGGTAAGGACTGAAAGAGGATTTGTGATTCTCCGTTTGGAGGAAAAAGCCTCTATAGATGAGGAAGCGTTTGAAAAGGAGAAGGAGGATTTCCGGAAAAAGATTTTGTCGCAAAAACAGCAGGAGTATTTTGAGAAGTGGTTTGCGGAATTGAAAAAGCGTGCCAATTTACAATCTAACTTAGAGAAGCTGCAGTTACGCTTAAACAGATAATTTACTCTACGGTCACCGATTTAGCCAGATTTCTCGGCTGGTCTATCTCACAACCCCGTAAAACCGCAATATGATAAGCAATCAGTTGTAAGGGGAGCACGGTAAGTAGAGGGGTGAAGAGTTCATTAACCGGAGGAAGCCAGATAATTTCCTCAGCATGTGCTTTAATAACCTCGTCCTTTTCTGTGGCCAGGGCAATAATTCTCCCCTTCCTTGCTTTAACTTCCTGAATATTGGAAAGCATTTTCTCATATAGACGGGATTGAGGGATAATACAGACCACCGGCATATGCTCATCAAGCAAAGCAATGGGACCGTGTTTCATCTCTCCTGCAGGATAACCTTCCGCATGAATATAGGAAATCTCTTTTAATTTTAAAGCTCCTTCCAAGGCATTCGGAAAATCCTTCCCGCGTGCTAAATATAAAAAACAATTTGCTGAGAAGAACTTCTTGGCAATCCTCCTGATTTCTCCTTCCTCGTGCAGTATCTTTTGCATTAAAGGAGGAAGATTTTTAAACTCCTCTAATAAACCACTTATCCCCTCTCCCCTTTTTTTAATCCTGGCTAAATAAAAGGCAAAGAGATAGAGAAGGGCAAGCTGTGCGGTATAGGCTTTGGTAGAAGCAACTCCAATTTCCGGCCCGGCCTGGGTATAAATCACTCCCGTAGACTCCCGGGCAAGTGATGAGCCAACCACATTACAGAGAGAAAGCACCTTTAAACCCCTCCTTTTTGCTTCCCTCACCGAGGCAAGCGTATCCGCAGTCTCTCCTGATTGGGAAATGGCTAAGAGTAAGGTGTTTTTATTCAATATTGAATTGCGGTAACGAAATTCGCTGGAGGTATCTACCTCTACCGGAATTCCTACAAGTTCTTCTAATATATACTTTCCCACCAGTCCGGCGTGATAAGCGGTTCCACAAGCAACGATGAAAATCTTTCTAAAGCCTAAGAGTTCTTTCTCCGAGATGCGCATCTCCTCTAAGTGAATCTCCCCTTCGTAAATCCGCCTCTTACAAATCTGCTCTAATACAAAGGGCTGTTCATAGATTTCTTTAAGCATAAAATGGGGATGGCCATTCTTTTCCGCAAGAGAAATGTCCCAGTCAACTCTGTTCACCTTCCTTTTGAGAAGCCTTCCCGCAAAATCCTTAATCTCCACTTGGTCTTCAGTAATCACTGCCATTTCATAATCGTTTAGATAAATTACCAGATTGGTGTAATCTAAGATGGCCGGGATATCGGAAGCGATAAAATTTCCCTTTTTGCCAATTCCCACCACCAAAGGACTTCCTAAGCGCACTCCCATTAACTTGCGGGGTTCTCGCTTAGAAATTATTCCCAAAGCGTAGGCACCTTTTAACTCTTTTAAGGCATACCTTACTGCTTCTTCCAAATCTCCTGCATAATACTTTTCAATAAGATGGGCAATCACCTCCGTATCCGTCTGAGAGCGAAAGTTATGTCCTTCTTTTCTCAGTCTTTCCTTTAAAATATGGTAATTTTCAATAATCCCATTGTGAACGATAACTATTTCTTCTTTGCAATCCCAGTGAGGATGAGCATTGATCTCATTCACTTCTCCATGGGTCGCCCATCTCACATGTCCCAGTCCCAGGCGGGAAGGAAAAATACCCTGGGCTAAGAGACGGTTAAGTACCGCCAGTTTACCAGGGGCTTTACGCAGATAAATTCCTTCCTCTCCCAGGAGGGCAATCCCACTGGAATCGTATCCCCGATACTCCAGTCTCTTCAACCCATTTAAGAGAACTGGTTGAGCTTCTTCTTTACCAATGTAACCAATTATTCCACACATCTTCGCCTCGCTTTGCTCGGCTAAAATCAA
>JAMWCG010000126.1 GCA_023818555.1 Candidatus Omnitrophota bacterium | reverse complement strand
GGTCTTGGGATGAGTTATTAAAATCTTTTGGATTGGTGGTTAATTTTCTCCCCGAAACTTCGGAAAAGGATAAGGCTTATCTCTTAAATTCTTGCAATTTCCTATCAAACGGTGCTTCCTATCGTGGCTTTCGTTTCCTTGCTCAGGCTGCCCCGATGATTGGGGATAATGTGAAAACATTGGATGAGATTGCTTCTTCTGCGGATGGCATCAAGCGCTGGGCAGTCCTGCGGGCAGATGTTGACAATTTAGGTAAAATCTTTACGGAAGGGTTAGGAACCCAGGATAAGACAATTTCTCGGATGAGTATGTTGAGCGAGATGCTCTCTCTATTTTTTAACGCGCAGGTGGAAAAGATAGCCCGAGAAGATGAGTTTCGGAATAAAATATATGTGATCTACTCTGGTGGCGATGACCTCTTTGTGATTGGTGCTTGGTCAATTTTACCCGATTTTGCCAAAAGGCTTTATGACGACTTTCGTCAATTTACCGCCGGAAACCTTACCTTCTCTGCTGGTATCTATATCGCCCCTTCTCCAAAATTCCCAGTTTATCAAGCAGCGGAAAATGCCCGAGAGGGTTTGGATTTAGCCAAAAGAGGTGAAAAAAATAAACTCACCTTTTTGGGTAAACCAGTCTCTTGGGAGAAATTCTCCGATATAAAAGAGATAAAAGAGCAGATTGTGGAATTATTAAATGAAGAAGGTCCAAACATTCCTCGTTCCCTACTCCAAATTCTTTATTCCGGTTGGCAGGAGAGGGAAAGAGTAGAGAAAGGAGAAATCCCCTTTACAAGAATTTGGCGTTTCCTGTATGCTTTCAAAAGGCTAAAGGAACGGCACAAGGATTTTGCGGATAGGATAAACAATTTAGAGAGAGTGGTAATGGTAGATAAAGAGTTAAAACCATATTTAGATATTTCCGTCCGTTGGGCGGAACTTTTAACTAGGGAGGTGTAAGATGCAAAAAGGTAGAAACTCTGATGATTTCATAAAAGAAAATGATCTCCAGAGGATAATCAGAGACGGAGACGCCGAGATACTGAATAATTATGCGGAGGAACTTGGTAGAAGATTCAAAGATAAATTAAGGATAACGGACAAGAGAGGAAAGGAAAGAAGTGAACCGGAGCTCTCCACTTCTCAAATAAGAAACATATTAGACGAAATCCAGCGGATATCGGGAAAAGATTTTCAGATTATCAAAAATAGACTCCATCTCCTCCGACCAAAACTCGCTTATACCGCAGGGAGACACGGAGGAAGAGTAAAAGAATTTCGGAAAGTGGTGGAAAAAGCGATAACCTTGATTGAAGATTTGAATCATTTTAGAAACTTTCGGAACTTTATTGAGGCGATAGTCGCCTATCACCGTTATTACGGCGGAGAATAAGGAGGACAAAATGGTTCAACTATTAGGAAAGGTTATAATAAAATCAACCATAGAAGTTAAGACCGGAATGAGAATTGGAGGTCCCACTGAGGGTTTGAAAATTGGGGGAATTGATACTCCTGTTATAAAGGATGCCTATGGGAAACCTTACATCCCCGGTTCTTCACTAAAAGGAAAACTCCGTTCCCTAACGGAGAGGAAGGAAGGAAAATCTTTGGATCCCAAGAGCGGTATTCACATTTGTCAATCAGTCGATGAGTATAAACAGTGTGAGGTTTGCAAAATTTACGGGGTAATGGGTATAACTTCCAATTCGATTCCGCTTTTAACCCGGCTAATTATAAGGGATACTTACCTTGATGAAGGAAGCATCACCGAAGAAATGAAAGAAAATCTTGAATTTCCCTGGACCGAAATAAAGACAGAAATAAACATCGACCGCCGAACAGGAACCGTCAGCAGAGTTGGTGGTCTGAGAAATCCTGAGAGGGTACCGGCGGGGGCAAGGTTCAAAGATTGCGAAATGATTTTTAATCTCTACGAACAAGAAGACAAAGACTTATTAAAGAAAGTATTCGAATCTATGCTCTGGTTGGAGGATGACTATCTTGGGGGAATGGGTTCAAGGGGTTATGGAAAGGTGGAGTTTAAGGATATAGAAATTTATTACAATAAAGCGTCCGATTACGAAACCGGCCAAACTGAATTGAAACCCGAAAGAAAGATTAATGGGAATTGGACCACACCGGCACAAATTGTTGAGCATTTTGAAGAGATAAAAGCAAAACTCCAATAATCTGATGAGATTCCATATCTGCTACCTCAAACCAAAAGGTCCAATCCATCTCGGCGAAAAAGAAGGAAACTTGGAAGGGAGCACAACTTTTATCCATTCCGATACCCTATTCTCCGCCTTCTGCTCCGCCTTTCATCTTCTCTACGGAAAGGATGAATTGGAGAAACTTCTTAAAAACTTTGAGGATAAGAAGCCCGATTTTTTAATCTCTTCTGCCTTCCCCTATTGGGGAAATCGCCTATTCTTCCCAATCCTTTTGCATCAAACCTTTGTCAATAAAGGGGTAAAAAAGGTCCAATTTATAGAAAAGGATGGCTTTGAAGAATTACTAATCTGAGAAAGAGAAGGGGATTGGCAAACAATACCCACTGATAAGGAACCATATTATCCCTGGGAATTGGAAAATATTCCCCGGGTAGCACTTGGTCGTTTAGACAATCATCCGGGAGAGAATTTTTTCCATTTCGGTCAAACAACCTACCGAGATGATGCTGGTCTCTTCTTTCTCATCAGATACCAAAATGAAAATTTCCAAACAAAATTTGAAGCGGCGATGCGCCTTTTGGCAGATGAAGGGATTGGTGGTGACCGCTCTTCGGGAAAAGGTTTGATGGAAAAACCGATTTTTCAAGAGATTGAACTCAATGTTCCAGAAGAAGGTGACGGTATTATCACCCTCTCTTTATATTATCCCAATGAAGATGAAGTTTCTAACCTCGCCAATGGATTCTACAACCTAATTGAGCGGAAAGGTTATATCTACTCCCCCTATGGTTCAAGTCTCCGCCGCCGGTCGGTCCGGATGTTTAGCGAAGGTTCGGTATTTCCCAAAGAACCGGAAAAAATTGGGAAGTTGGTCTCGGTCACGCCAAATATCTTCCCCCACCATCAAGTCTATCGGTATGGTTACCTCTTTGCCTTACCTTGTAAAATGGGGATAAAAAATGAAGATTAAAATAAGAATTCTTACACCGGTTCATATTGGTTCTGGGGAAGAGATAAGTCCCCTTGAATACCTGATAGTAAATAACCAGTACCACCGTATCTCAATGGATACTCTCTTTGCTGACCCAGAATTCCAGAAATTGATGGAGAAGTTTATAAAATTGGCGGAGACCCAAAGGTATATCGGCGACGTTTTTCCTACTAGCCTTTTAAGAAGACATCTCCTCTACTCTTTACCAATTACCGGAGAAGCCCAGAATTATCTTAGAAATAATAAGACCGTGGTGAAGGAATTTATTAAATCGGCGGGCAGGGTTTATATTCCTGGTAGTTCATTAAAAGGGAGTATCCTTTCTGCCATCTTCTGGGATTCATTGAAAAAAGCCTATAATTCAGAAACTTTTTGGAATATAAAAACTAAGCAAAGGGTAAATCCCCTATTAGCCAAAGAGTTTATTACTCAGAGTCTTCAGGGTCGTTTTCGCTATGATGAGTTACTTAACTTTGCTTTCTTCCGATTCGCTACGGGGGCGGTTAGGAACCGGTTTGCCCATTGGTTAGACGCTGTTGATAGCGATAGAAAATTGCCCTCTGATGTCCTTCAAATCTCTTTGGCGCGGGTAAGAGGTGCGAGAAGGGGTGGGGCATTACCAATCCTCTACGAAACATTAAAAGAAGGTGTAGAATTTTCGGCTGAGATTAAATCCCAAAATACTATTTTAAGCGAAGGAGACATCCTT
>JAMWCG010000125.1 GCA_023818555.1 Candidatus Omnitrophota bacterium | reverse complement strand
GGGAAGTGTGAAGTGGATAGGAATAAAGACTGTGTCTGGGTTTTAATTTATGAAGAACTTAAGAAGCAGGGTCGTACGGAACTTTTGAAAAAAATAAAACCGCCCCGTGACTATACAAAGAAACTTCACCCCCAAGTTTTAATCCTTAAATAGTATGGATAAGCAAAAGATAGAAAAGGCAGTGAGGGAAATCTTGGAAGCAATTGGTGAAGATCCGGAGCGAAAGGACCTGAGAGGAACTCCCCGAAGGGTAGGGGAGATGTATGAGGAAATTTTTTCAGGTATAAAAAAAGACCCGGCAAAAGAATTGGAAGTTGTGTTAGACCAGAAACACGAAGAAATAATCTTACTTAAAGATATTCCTTTCTTTTCCACCTGTGAGCACCACCTACTCCCATTTTTTGGTCAGGTGCATATTGCCTATATTCCCAAAGAAGGAAGGGTTACCGGTTTGAGTAAATTGGTAAGGGCAATGGAGATACTCTCTAAGCGTTTACAGGTCCAGGAGAGACTCACTACCCAGATTGCGGAAATTGTGATGAAAAAACTCAAACCCTTGGGAGTGATTGTGGTAGTTGAGGCAGAACATCTCTGCCTTTCCATAAGGGGTGTAAAAAAACCCGGTGTGCTTACAGTTACTTCTGCAGTGAGGGGGATTTTTAAAGAGAATGAAAAAACGCGTTCTGAAGCCTTGATGCTCATAAAAGGAGAAAGGAGATAAATTTTTGTAATCCGTGGTTATGGAGAAGAAAAGAATTTTAATTGTGGATGATGAGAGGAATATGTGTGAAGCCCTCTTTGATGTGCTTGAACAAGAGGGTTTTTCGGTAAGCACCGCTTTGGATAAAGAGGAGGCTCTGCGTTTGATTAAGAATATTGAATTTGACCTTCTCCTCTTAGATATTCGTTTAAAGGGGGTGGACGGTTTGGATTTAATTTCTGCGGTGAAGGAGATAAATCCTGGGATAGCCATTATTATTATGACCGGATACCCCAGTCTGGAATCAGCAATTGAGGGAACGCGTTTGGGAATTTCCGATTATCTTCTCAAACCGATAAGTATAGAAAGCCTTAAAGCATCTATTCAGCATGCTCTAATTCAGAAAGATAAAGAAAAACAGAAGGAGCAGTTGGCTAAGAAACTGGAAGAGAGTGGGAGAAGGCTTGCTTTGTTGGAAGAGACGCTTGCCCAAGCCACAAAATTGGCTTCCTTAGGGAAAATTGGTCCAGCGATGTTCCATGAGGTGAAAAACATCTTGAGCATAATTAATGTTTCTGCCTACTACTTGAAAAAAAACATTGAGGCAAAAGACCCCCGGGTTAAAAAACACTTAGAGATTGTGGAGAAAGAAATAGAACATGCCCACCGAATTATTATGGGGCTCTTAGACCTCTCCCGGGGTCATCAGGAAAAACTTATCCCCTGCGAGATAAATCAATTGCTTGAAGAAACCCTTTCCCTTCTGAACCATGAATTGGAACTGAAGGGGATAAAAATTGTAAAAGATTATGGAAGCGAAATACCCTTAATCTTCCTTGAGCCTAATGAATTAAAACAGGTCTTTATCAACCTTATCCTCAATGCGCAGGATGCAATGCCCAAGGGTGGAGAGCTCCGCATAACCACTTATAGAGAAAACGATTTCCTCCTGGTGAAATTCAGTGATACCGGATGCGGGATAAAGAAGACTGACCTGGAGAAAATCTTTACTCCCTTCTTTACTACTAAGAGAGAATCCGGCGGAATGGGATTGGGTTTGGCAGTGAGTCAGGAACTCGTAGGAAAATATGGGGGGGTAATGGCGGTAGAGAGTGAGGAGAATAAGGGGGCTACTTTTATAATCAAACTCCCCCTTAATAAATCTATAGAGAGTTTAAGGGAAAAAATAGGAAAGGAGAAATAATTGGGAAAGAGACCTGCTTTATCTGCGAAGATTTTAGTAGTTGATGATGACCCTTTGATTTTGGAAACAATGAAGGATATTCTGGAGATAGAGGGATTTCAGCCTCTTTTATCTTCTCAGGCTCAGGAAGGATTGGAAATAATAAAGAGAGATAATCCAGATTTGGTAATTACTGATATAAAGATGCCCGGAGTTAACGGACTGGAATTCCTCCAGAGGGTGAAAGAAATCTCTCCTGAACTTCCCGTAATTATCATTACGGGATTTGCTTCTCTGGAGAGCGCTATTGAGGCTTTACGGGAGGGAGCATACGATTATCTTATTAAACCTTTTGAAGTGGAAAAGATAATCGCCATTATTAAACGGGCGATAAAAGAGAAGATGCTGGCAGAAAAAAATAAGTTTCTCCTTCAGGAACTCCAGGAGACCAGCCGGGAACTGAATAAACGGCTGGAACAATTTTTCCATTTGGATAAGGTGAGTAAAATCATCTGTTCTGATTTTGAACTGGAGGAATTTTTATTTGATATTTTAAATGCTACTGCGGGAGCGGTAAAGGCAAAGTTTGCTTCCCTTATGCTTTTTGATGAGAAA
Source organism: Candidatus Omnitrophota bacterium (assembly GCA_023818555.1). Taxonomy (GTDB): domain Bacteria; phylum Omnitrophota; class Gorgyraeia; order DTHP01; family DTHP01; genus DTHP01. Next base: position 1,381 of record JAMWCG010000125.1, on the reverse strand, counting down.
GAAGAATATTTAAAAATTAAAGCAGTGAAGGGCTTAGCAGAAACCCTCCGGGAAACCCTGAGGATTAAAAAGGGGGAGGGCATTCCGGGAATGGCGGTAGAAAAAGCGAGGATTATTTCCAGTGAAGATGTGGAGAAAGGTAGGCTTAATTTAGGAAAGTATGACCGTGAGCTTTATCAATCTTCCCATTTTATCAGCATTCCCATCTATGGGAAAAATCGGGTCTGGGGTGTGCTTAATCTCAGTGGCTGGGAAGAGAAATTCTCCTTTAGTGAAGTTGACCTGCGTCTTTTGAGCATTCTCGTTTCCCAAGTCTGGGTAGCTCTGGAGAATAGCAAACTGAACGGAGAACTTCAGAATTCTTATCTTCATACTTTACAGGTCTTAGCCAGTGCCATTGAAGCCAAATGTAAATATACACGCGGTCATTCTGAACGGGTTACGCGTTATGCCCTCAGGTTTGCCCAAAGACTGAATCTTTCAGAAAAAGAGGTGAAAAAGATACAATTTGCCTGTGGTGTCCATGATATTGGAAAAATAAACATCTCTGAAGCCATTCTCAATAAACCCTCCTCCCTGAGTGCGGAAGAGTGGAAGATTATGCGTGAACATCCCAATAAGGGAGTGGAGATTTTAGTTCCCTTAGGAATACTGAAAGAACTCATCCCTCTGGTGAAGTATCACCATGAGTATTTTAATGGCGGAGGTTATCCAGAAGGTTTGCAGGGGAAAGCAATACCTGTGGAGGCAAGAATAATTACGCTCATGGATGCCTATGATGCCATGACTTCTGACCGTCCCTATAGAAAGAGAATGGATAAAGAGACTGCACTCCAGGAGATAGAGCGAGGTTTGGGAAAACAGTTTGATCCGGAACTGGGAGAGCTCTTTCTGAAAAACCATGCCCTGGTAGGGGTTCTTGAAGGGTAACTTTTCTTTCCATAGAAGAAACATAATTTTACACCCCTCTCAAAAAATACAATTATAAGTTATTATATATCTTAATATTGTGAAGAGATTTTTATTCTGCCTTTCCTTCCTCTTATGCCGGTAACTTTGGTTTACAGGGTTTGATTTTCTTTTGTCTTCCCTTAAAGAAGAAATCATTATTATAAGTTATTGTTTATCATATAATTATTATAATAATTTCTTTTCGCAATTTTCTGGCAGGGAATTTGCTATGTGAAAGAAAGGGAAAGAGATTTAGCCAGTTAAGGAGGCGGGGAATGAATAATTTGTCTGCGGAGAATAGCCAGGGAGAGATAAAGTTGGGTGAGGTTTTAGTCTATCTCTCTCATCAAGAGCCTCCTAACCAGAGTTATATCGTTTTCTCAGCAGGGATCCAGGGTTTCGGTGTGCTGTGTGAGAATAAGAAATGTAA
>JAMWCG010000124.1 GCA_023818555.1 Candidatus Omnitrophota bacterium | reverse complement strand
GAATTGCTGCTAAAACTTCAATCAAAGATTTCAAGACCTCTCTGAGCTTAGGAGAAGCAACCTCAGCGATGTATATAGCTGCCCCAATCCCAATGGGAATTGAGAATAAAGTTGCTCCCAGGGTTACCAAGAGAGAGCCCAAGATTAAAGGCAAGATTCCAAACTGAGGAGGCTCAGAGACAGGATACCAGTTTCTCCCCCACAAGAAATCCTTAAGATTTACTGTCTGGAAGAGAGAAGTCCCCTCTCTTAAGAGAAATAGAAATATTAAGAATACAAATAGTATTGAGGCTATCCCACTCAAGAATATCAACCTTTCAATAATGAATTCCTTTATTCTCTTCATTAATTTAAGAGGTTTATTTTTTCAAGGGGACAAAATCCTGCTCTGAGACTATACTTTGACCTTCTTCGGAAAGAACAAAGTCTATAAAATCTTTAATCTCTCCTTCCGGCTCCCCATCAATATAGAAGAAGAGAGGACGGGAGACGGGATACCTTCCTGCCATTATATTCTCTAAGGTCGGAGAAAAATAATCCTTACCGTTTAGAGAAATAGATACTGCCTTCTGTTTATCTGAGAGATAGCCCATCCCATAGTAGCCGATAGCATCGGGATTTAAAGCCACTTCATCAGCGATTGCTTGAGAAGAGGGAAGTAAAAGAGCCTGGGGAGAAAAATCTCCATTCTCTAAGACGTGCTCTTTAAAATAGATGTGTGTTCCAGAATTTACCTCTCTGGAAAGAATGACTATCTTTTTATCTTGTCCACCCAACTGGCTCCAGTTATCTATCTTTCCCATAAAGATATCCTTTATCTGGTTTAAAGTTAACTTATCCACTGGATTTTTGGGATGCACAACCACAGCAATCCCATCGTAACCAACGATATACTCCTTGGGCACTACACCTTTAGACTTCGCCAAATCTATCTCTTTAGCCTTCATCTCCCGGGAACTGGCTGCAATTGCACAGGTTTTATTTAGAAAAGAAGCAATCCCCGTCCCTGAACCACCACCTGTAACAGAAACAAAAATCTCCGGATTCTTCTCCATAAATCTTTCTGCCCAAGCTTGAACCAAATTGACCATTGTATCCGAACCTTTAATTTGAATTACCCCCTTCTTCTGGGCATAGCTTAAAGCAAAGAGGAGAAAGTAGAAGATAAAGAACGAAGTTATAATTCTATAATTTCTCATCGCAGTTCTTAAAGATTTTCCTATTTTATCAAAATAATCTTCTTTTGTAAACATCTCTTTAAAAAGAAAAATTCTAAAAGTTTTCTCATCGGTTCCTTAAAGTGAAATTATTATTTTACCCGATAAAACTAAAGAAAATACAATTGTTCCCGCAAGAATTATTCCTAAAAAAATGGCTAAAATTGCCTTCCCAAAACGCATCCCCAAAAGAGAACCCGCCACTGCCCCTGTCCAGGCACCCGTCATGGGAAGGGGAATACCCACAAAAATTACCATTCCCCAAAACTCAAATTTCTCTACCATCTTGCTCCTCTTTTTTGTGCGTTCAAATAGCCACTCAAAAAACTTCCTCCAGAGGGGAAATCTCCTCAATCTTTGGGAAACCGGTCTCAAGAAGATAAGCACAAAAGGGACGGGAAGGAGATTACCTAAAAGAGAAAGAAAAGCTATTTTCTGCCAGGGGACTCCTAAAGCGAAGCCTAAGGGAATTGCCCCGCGTAATTCAGAAACTGGAAGCATTGCGGTTAAAAAAATCATTATTTCTGAAGACATCTTTCAGTCATCACTCTGCCATCCATATCTCCCTATTAGAGGAACAAAAACACAACCACAGATTTCTTGTCTTTTAATCTTATCTCCAAATTTCTCTACCACTGTTAAAACTTGAGAGAAGGATTCCCCTAAAGGAATTACTAAATATCCCCCCTCTTTTAATTGAGTAATTAGAGGAGAGGGAATCTCGGGAGAGCTCGCGGTAACAATTATCCTATCATAAGGAGAAAATTCTTCCCAGCCTAAAGTCCCATCTCCTACCTTTATGCTTATGTTTTTATATCCTAATTTCGCCAAAAGCATTCCTGCTTTTTCTCCCAGGGAAGGAAAGCGTTCAATACTATAGACCTCACCTGCGAGCTCGGCTAAAATCGCTGTCTGGTAACCGGAACCTGTCCCGATTTCTAAGACCCTCTCTCCCCCTTTCAATCTTAAACACTCTGTCATTAATGCCACCATATAAGGCTGAGAGATGGTCTGCCCTTCCCCGATGGGTAAAGGATGGTCATTGTATGCTTGAGGGAGGTCTTTTTCCAGAACAAATATATGCCGGGGAACCTTGAGAAAGGCTCTGATTACCCGTTGATCCTTTATCCCTCTGGCTACGATTTGATTCTTAACCATCTCTTCCCTTAAAGAAAAAAAATTCTCTCCTACCATCGCAGTAAAGTCTTTAGAATAAATTTAGAAAAACGAAAGGTATCTATTACGGGATTGATCTGGCTGACAGCCTCTCTTAAATAAATACTCTTTATGGGGAGGGAGGAAATAGTAAAACCCTTTCTTTTGGCTTCAATTAAAATCTCCGATTCTATCTCAAAATTCTCTGAACGCAAAATTATTTTCTCCAGGACATTCTTCCTTATAAGCCTGAAACCACTCTGTGTATCAGGAATTTTTTGTGCGATGATTAAAGAAATTATCCAGGACATAAATCTATTGGTGATGAGGCGAAGAAAGGGCATCCCCTGAGGAGCATGCATACGGTTTCCCACAACCAAATCTACATTTGAGTTTTTGACGAGTCTCAGAAATTGGGGAATTTCTTCCGGACTGTGCTGACCATCTCCATCCATAGTAAGCACTGCATCAAAACCATTTTCCAAACAATAGGAAAAACCTTTTCTCAAAGCATTCCCTTTGCCTAAGCTTCTGAAATTTCTCAATACCCTTGCTCCATTCTCTTCAGCGATTTCTGCAGTTTTGTCCGTAGAACCATCATCAATAATCAATATCTCTCCTATCCCCTGTTGCTCTTTGACTTTGCGAATTAACCAACCAATGGTCTTTGCTTCATTATAGGCAGGAATAAGCACGCATACTTTCATCGGAAATGAAACTTTGGCTCCTGTTGTAAAATTAAACGCCGGATATTGGGAAGATGTTTATAACTAATTAAAAGGGCAAGTAGGGTAGCAAAGAGAATATAGGAAAAGGGGCGCAGCAAAACAAGGAGAATTAAGGGTAAGAAAACCACGGTAAGTATAGAGGCTAAAGAAACATAACGAAAAGAGAGAAAAATCACCGTCCAGATGAAAAAGCAGAGTGCGCATATCTTCGGTTCCAAGGCAAAGAGCACTCCGGTAGCCGTAGCCACTCCTTTACCTCCCCTGAATTTTAAAAATATACTGAAAGTATGTCCTAAAATTACCAAGAAACCTAAGACTAAACTCTCTTCAAAAGGAGAAAGAAAAGAAATGGGCTCCCAGGGAGAAATATATTTTACCACCAGATACCCTTTAAAGATATCCACAAACAAGACAAAGATACCCGGAATTTTACCCACTACCCTCCAGACATTGGTCGCTCCAATATTACCACTTCCTTCTCTCCGGATGTCGGTCCTTTTGAGAACTTTTCCCACCATATATCCTGTAGGAAATGAACCAATGAGAAAAGCCAAAACTATTTTGATTATCCACATAAACTACCTACTGCTTTCTACTTGTTACCTTCTTGAAACACACATCTACTCCCTTTCCAGAGATAGTTTAATCCGGAGGCAAGCGTAAATAGCCCCGTAATATACCAGAAAAGAGGAACGAGACTAAAATGGAGAATAATAAACATAATGGTCAGGGTTTGAAAAAAAGTGCTCAATTTTCCTAAAAGCGTAGGCTTAATTTCCAGTTTCCC
>JAMWCG010000123.1 GCA_023818555.1 Candidatus Omnitrophota bacterium | reverse complement strand
TCGGTATCCAGGGGGTAGATACACGGAAGTTAACTTTACATATTAGAGAAAAAGGAGCGATGAAGGCAATCCTTTCTAGCGTGGATTCTAATTTAGAAAGTTTGAGGCGGAAACTATCTTGTTCCCCAGGACTTGTAGGAAGGGATTTAGTAAAAGAAGTAACGATAAAGAAAAAATTTATCTGGTCTTCTCGTCAGGCAAAATATAAAGTTGTAGTTTTAGACTGCGGAGTAAAATACAATATCTTGCGGGAGTTATTAAAAAACAGATGTAAGGTAATCGTGGTTCCGGCAGAAACACCGGCTGAGGAAATTATAAAATTTAAACCGGAGGGAATTTTATTATCCAATGGACCAGGAGACCCGGCACCTTTAAATTACATCGTTAAAAATGTACAGAAACTTTTAGGGAGGATACCAATTTTTGGCATATGTTTAGGCCATCAAATTTTAGGCCTTGCCTTTGGAGGAAGAACTTACAAACTTAAATTTGGTCATCATGGGGCAAATCATCCGGTAAAAGATTTAAGGACTGGGAAAATCTATATTACTGTGCAAAATCATGGATTCTGTGTAGACATAGATTCCTTACCCAAAAAAGAAATTGAAATTACGCATATAAATTTGAATGACCAGACCTTAGAGGGGTTAAGACATAAAAAACTACCGGTTTTTTCTGTGCAGTTTCATCCCGAGGCAGGTCCTGGTCCACATGATGCGCGAATAATTTTTGCAGAGTTTGTGGAGATGATGAAAGATGCCCAAAAGGACCGATATTAAAAAAATTTTAATTATTGGCTCAGGACCGATTGTAATTGGGCAAGCTTGTGAATTCGATTATTCCGGATCTCAGGCTTGTAAGGTTTTAAAGCAGGAGGGTTATAAAATAATTTTACTTAATTCCAATCCTGCTACCATTATGACTGACCCGGAGATGGCAGATAAGACCTATATTGAACCAATTACTCCGGAGATTGTGGCCAAGGTTATTGAAAGAGAAAAACCTGATGCGCTTCTCCCTACCTTGGGGGGACAGACTGCTTTAAATACCGCGGTGGCTTTAGATAAAATGGGAGTGCTTAAAAAATATAAAGTAGAGACTATTGGGGCAAATATTCAGGCGATAAAAAAAGCAGAGGATAGAAGACTATTTAAGAAAGCAATGCAAAGAATCGGCTTAGACCTGCCTAAAAGCGGCCAGGCCTATAGTTTAAAAGAGGCATGTGAAATTGCAGAGAAGATTGGTTTTCCCGTAATAATTAGGCCCTCTTTTACCTTGGGGGGGACAGGAGGAAGTATTGCCTATAATATGGAAGAATTTAGGGAATTGGCAAAACGGGGTTTAGAAGCAAGTATGATCAGTGAGATTTTAATTGAAGAATCGGTTGTGGGTTGGAAGGAATTTGAGTTAGAAGTTATGCGGGATTTGAAGGACAATGTGGTCATAATTTGTTCTATTGAGAATTTTGACCCAATGGGAATTCATACAGGTGATTCCATTACAGTCGCTCCCATACAAACTTTAACAGATAAAGAGTATCAGAAGATGCGTGATGCAGCCATTGCCTGTATAAGAGAGATTGGGGTTGCCACTGGTGGTTCAAATATTCAATTTGCAGTTAATCCGCAGACCGGAAGGATGGTAATCATTGAAATGAACCCGCGTGTTTCCAGAAGTTCTGCTTTGGCTTCCAAAGCCACCGGTTTTCCCATAGCAAAAATTGCGGCAAAGTTGGCCGTAGGTTATACCTTAGATGAGATACCCAATGATATTACCCGGAAAACACCTGCCTGTTTTGAACCCACGATTGATTATTGTGTGGTGAAGATACCTCGTTTTACCTTTGAAAAGTTTCCTCAAGCAGAGCCGACTTTAGGTATTGCTATGAAATCTGTAGGAGAAGTTATGGCAATTGGTCGGACTTTTAAAGAAGCACTCCAGAAAGGCATCCGGGCATTAGAGATTGGTAAGTTTGGTTTAGAGAGCATTTGTTTTAAAGATTTAAGGAATATAAAATTGGATATCCCTCTCTTAGAGACAATTATTGAAAAATTAAAAATGCCCAATGCCCAAAGAATTTTTTATTTAGGCGATGCCTTTCGCATAGGAATGGATTTAGATAAAGTTTATGATTATACCAAAATTGACCCTTGGTTTTTAGAGAACATAAAACAGATTATAGAGTTAGAGAAGGAGTTATTAAATAACTCGCAGGGGATTAATAAGGAGTTATTTATAAAGGCAAAAGAATATGGATTCTCTGACCGACGCTTGGCAAAGTTATGGAATAAATCTGAAGGAGAAATTTTTGAGTTGAGAAGAAGTTGGCAGATTTTTCCAGATTACAAACTCGTGGATACCTGTGCCGCAGAGTTTGAAGCCTTTACTCCTTACTACTACTCTACTTACGAAAGGAATTAATCTATGTGTGGTATATTTGGAATTTATCCTCATAGAGAGGCAGCAAAACTTACTTATTTGGGGCTTTATGCACTTCAACACCGAGGAGAAGAAGCAGCAGGAATCCTGGCTAAAAATACAAAAGAAGTCCATTTATATAAATCCTTGGGATTAGTTAATGAAGTTTTTGATGAAAAGATTATTCGCAGATTATCAGGAGATTTGGCTTTAGGGCATGTAAGATATTCCACGACCGGAAGCCCAAATATAAAAAACATCCAGCCTTTCTATGTAAAAACAAAAATTGGGCACATCGCAGTTGCGCATAATGGGAATCTTACAAATGTTTTGGAATTAAAGAAGAAATTGGAGGATAAAGGTGCAATATTTCAGACCACGATGGATTCGGAATTATTTGTTCATCTTTTGGTGCACAGTAAGAAGAAAGAAATTAAAGAAGTGATTGTTGATGCTTTATCCGAAGTAGAAGGTGCCTATGCTTTAGTAATGATGGTAAATGATTGTTTGATTGGAGCAAAAGACCCCCTTGGTTTCAGACCTCTGTGCTTGGGTAAATTAGATAGTGCTTATGTTCTGGCTTCGGAGAGCTGTGCTTTAGATTTGATTGGGGCAGAGTACATCAGAGAGATTGAGCCGGGGGAGATTGTTTTTATTTCAAAAGATAGACTTGAATCTCTCAAGCCATTTAAACCAAGTAAATATGCTTTCTGTATCTTTGAATATATCTATTTTAGCCGTCCGGATAGCAACATCTTTGGTCACAATGTGTATCTTACTCGGAAAAATTTAGGCAGGCAGTTGGCTAAAGAATATCCTGTTTATGCAGATTTGGTAATTCCTATTCCTGATTCCGGTAACTTTGCTGCTTTAGGATATGCTGAAGAATTAAGACTTCCTTTTGAATTTGGTTTTATTCGTAATCACTATATTAGCAGGACATTTATTCAACCGGTGCAACAACTGCGCGATTTTCGGGTAAAGATAAAACTTAATCCCTTAATGGAGATATTAAAAAATAAAAGAATAGTGGTGATTGAAGATTCCATTGTCCGGGGAACTACCTCAAGGATGCGCATCCGTGCTTTGCGTCAAGCAGGAGCGAAAGAAGTACATATGCGGATAAGTTGTCCACCCTTACGCTTCCCTTGTTTTTATGGTATAGATTTTCCCACCAAAAAAGAACTGATTGCCTCCAAACATGAAATTAACTGGATTCGGGATTTTATTGGCACAGATACCTTAGACTACTTAAGTCTTAAAGGGATGTTGGGGTCTATGCCTTTACCTGGAGAGAATTTCTGTACTGCCTGTTTCACCGGAGATTATCCAACTTCATTTCCCTGTCATCTATCCAAGAAGATTTTAGAGAAATAATTTTTTGGAGCTTTCCCGAATTTTGTGCAACAAAATTAAATAACTGATTATAAATTAAAGTGTTGCTAAAAATTTTCATGTATAAAATTATT
>JAMWCG010000122.1 GCA_023818555.1 Candidatus Omnitrophota bacterium | reverse complement strand
AGAAAATTTAGCCAGTTTTTTTATTGCCCTTTCCATAATGACAAAGTATATGACCATCTTGTTTTTACCTTGGTTTCTTTTAAGGAAGAGATTTCGTCTTTTAATTAAAGTTGCATTTTTTATGCTTATCTTTAATCTCATACCTGCTATTCCCTTAGGCTGGGAAAACAATTGGGTGCTTTTAAAGGAAGGAGTTTCTTTTTTGTTTAAAAGTTCTTTGGACAATTATTCCCTGACTTGTTATCCTAATCAATCGCTTCTTGCCTCTCTGAATAGGTTTTTTTCTCAGGAAAGTTTTTATAAAGTAAATCTTCTTTATTTACCTCAAGAAAAAGTAAATCTTATTTTTGTGATTATAGCAATTTTCCTTTATTTATTTGCGCTAATTCCCGGGAGAAAAATTGCTTATGATTTTTCGCTAATTTCTATTTGCATTTCCTTATTTAATCCCAACTCCTGGAGGTATTTTTATATCTGGCTTTTACCTAGTTATATGAGTTTGTTTTATTATCTCATTAAAGAGAAAATTAAAGATAAGTGGGTTTTAAGTTTTGTGGTTATTTCGTTTATCTTTTGCTCTTTACCTTCTCAAGAAATCGTGGGAGAAAAATTAGCCGATTTTTTTGAAATGTATTCCTGTGTTACGATAGGAGCACTATTTTTATTTTTTAGTTTATTCCATTTGAAATTTTTGGAGGTGAGACCTCCGAAACTATGTGATGAAAAAGGTTGAATTCTTAAATCATCATTTTTATCATGTTTATAACCGGGGTGTAGATAAAAGAAGAATTTTTGAAGATGAAAATGACTATGTAAGATTTGTGCACTCTTTGTTTGAATTTAATGACCAATATCCTGCCCTGCCTTTTAGCCAGGTTTATGAGAAGGTAAGAAAGCGGGAGAGAGAATTACTGGTTAATATTATCTGTTTTACGCTAATGCCCAATCATTTTCATTTGATTTTAGAACAATTAAAGGAGGGAGGCATAACTAAATTTATGCGTAAATTAGGAACGGGCTATACCATGTATTTTAATGAGAAATATAAGAGGACAGGTGCTCTTTTTGAAGGTAGATTTAAAGTGATTCTCGTGGGAAGCGATGAATATCTTTTGCATTTATCGCGTTATATCCATTTAAATCCCGTAGAGTTAATAGAGAATCATTGGAAAGAAAATGGTATACAAAACTTTGGCGAAGTAAAAAATTTTTTGGGAAGATATCGCTGGTCAAGCTTCTTAGACTATATAGGAATAAAAAATTTCCCTTCCATAATAAAAAAAGATTTTCTTTTGGGTTATTTCAGAGAGCCGGGGGATTATAAGAATTTTGTTTGGGAGTTTCTAGTAAAGGATTTAGCGCTCATTAAAGAATTGTTATTGGAAGAATGACACAAGTGTAAGATAATCATATGCTTTTGGAGGTGAGACCTCAATGAGAATTTTAGAATTGTTATTGGAAGAATGACACAAGTGTAAGATAATCATATGCTTTTGGAGGTGAGACCTCAATGAGAATTTTAGTTACGGGAGGAGCAGGGCTGGTAGGTTCGCATTGTGCGGAGTATTTTGCCAAAAAAGGCTATGCGGTAGTTATCTTAGATAATCTTATGCGTTCAAAACTTTTTGGCTATAGTAAGGAATCTGTGGAATATAACTGGAACTATTTAGGGAAGTTTGCCAATGTAAGCAGAGTTTTGGGAGATGTGCGGAACGAAGAGGATGTAAAGAAGGCTATCGGTAAAGGAGTGGATGTGGTTATTCATACCGCAGGTCAACCGGGAGTTCCTTCCAGTATAAGAAATCCGCGGGATGATTTTAGTATAAATGCCTTGGGAACCTTAAATGTCTTGGAATCTCTGCGTCAGATTTGCCCCCAGGCAACTTTTATTTATACTTCCACGAATAAGACCTATGGAGAGAATGTAGATAAATTCCCCCTTCTGGAGAAGAAAACGCGTTATGTTTATAAAAACATAAAAGGAATTTCCGAGGATTTACCTACTGACCTTACCGGACATACTCCCTATGGTGTGAGCAAATTAGTGGGAGATCTCTATACCCAGGAATATGCCCATATCTATGGGATGAAAACCGGGGTATTCAGGATGTCATGTATCTATGGTATACGTCAGTTTGGATTTGAAGACCAGGGTTGGGTTGCCTGGTTTGTAATTGCCACATTTTTGAATAAACCCATAACTATTTATGGAGATGGTAAGCAGGTGCGCGATTTGCTCTATGTGAGCGATTTGGTAGAAGCGTTTGATAAGTTTATAAAATCAGAGATAAGGCATGGAGTTTTTAATATTGGAGGAGGACGGGAAAACACCCTTTCGCTTGTAGAGATGCTTAAATTCTTGGAAAGAAAAATAGGAATATCTCCAGAAGTAACTTTTTCTCATTGGCGACCTTCAGACCAGAAGGTTTATATCTCGGATATTTCCAAGGTAAGTAAAATTTTAAAATGGAAGCCTAAAGTTAAGCCTGAAGAAGGCATAGAAAGATTGATTTCCTGGGTGAAGAAGAATTTGCGCTATTTTAGATAAAATGGCTGACGCTTCCTTAAAGAAAATCTTGGGGAGTATTACAGGATATTTAGAGATAGAAAGGAGAATGGGGGTGGATTGTTTTTTGAGAGAAAAGGCTCTCCAGAGAAGGTTAGATTTGCTTAAAGAGATAGAAGAAGAGGTTCTAAGATGTGAGAAATGTTCTCTTTATAAAACAAGAAAAAAACCTGTTTTGGGAGAAGGGAATCTTTATGCGAAAATTCTTTTCTTGGGAGAAGCTCCCGGAGTAGAGGAAGACCGGGAAGGAAAACCTTTTGTGGGCAGGGCAGGGAAATTACTTACCCAGATTGTGGAAGCTTTAGGATTTCGGAGAGAGGAGGTGTATATCACCAATGTTTTAAAATGCCGACCCCCAGAGAACCGTTCTCCCCTTCCCCAGGAGGTCAATGCCTGTTTTGATTATTTGCAGAGACAGATAGAAATTATTAAGCCCTCTGTAATCTGTGCCTTGGGCAGGTTTGCCAATCTCGCCTTATCCAAAAATGACCTCTCTCTGAACCAAATCCATGGGAAGGAATATTTTTATGCAGGGATAAAAGTAATTCCCACTTTCCATCCCGCGTATCTCTTACGCAACCCAGAGGAGAAAAAAACTGCCTGGCAGGATTTTAAGAAGGTAATAAAGATATTAAATCCTAAATCCAAAACCAATAAATTACTGCATTTAGATTTTTGAGTTCGGGTAGAGATATGGCAGGATATGCTCAGATAGTCTTTGGTTTCCCCCTCAAAGAATGTTTTGATTATGCCATCCCTTCTGTCTTAGAAAAGGAATTAAAAATCGGAAAGAGGGTATATGTCCCTTTCCGTAAGAAAAAGATAGTAGGCTACTGCATTGGAAAAAGCAGAGAAAGTAAGAGTGCCTACACGAAGGAGATTATTTCGGTACTGGATAAAGAGCCACTCTTTTCAAAAAAGTTTCTGCATTTTCTGAAATGGCTGGGAGAAAAATATTTTGCCAGTTGGGGAGAGATGCTTCTGCTGGCTACCCCGGCCTATCTGCGTAAACCCCTGAAAACTCCCGCTCGGGAAGAAGAGGCTTTTGCAAAAGTTGATTTAGAAATTAACCTCTCTTCTCCTGCCCAGGAAATAATTAAGAGTAGAGAAGAAGGGAAAAATAATTTTTTTATTTTTGATGACTATTTTCAGAAAAAGAGATTAGGCCTCTATCAGGAACTTTGCCTCTGGATGCTTGGAGAGGGAAAAGATGTCCTGGTCATTGTTCCGGAGATTTATCTTGCAGAAGAATTGCTGAAATCTCTGAGAGAAAAGATTCCTGCCCGTAAAATTCTCCTCTATCACAGTGGATTAAAAGAAAAAG
>JAMWCG010000121.1 GCA_023818555.1 Candidatus Omnitrophota bacterium | reverse complement strand
CTCACAGAGCTCTTTTAGAACTTTTTTTAAGGCTTTTTCCATGAAAAAGTAAAAGTTGGAAATTTAAAAAACTTTGCTTTAAAAAATTCTCTCTTATTTTATCTCATTCAAAGTTTTTAAAAAGTGAAAGTTAAAGCGTTTTGCGTGAAAGCTTAAGCTTAAAAAATATTTTAGCGATCGCTTTATGGTTTACAGCTATATTCTCAATTTGGAACATAAGCAATTATTTAGCTTTAAAACAAAATTTTTCATTTATTAAGGTTGAAGATTTAACGCTTTTTCCAGCCTTAATAATTCTATCAGCTTATTCGCTTTATAGCGATAAAGGCTTATTTTCAGCTAATAAGCTTTGGCTTGCTCTCCTAGCCTTTTCAATAACTGTTTTAGGATTAAGAGGAGGCATTTACGCATTGCTTCAACCTATTCCACCTATGACTATTTGGGAAATTAGGAATTATGCTTTGGCTGGAGCCTTAAGCTTGATAGGCTTAGCTTACGCTTTAAAAAACATTTATTTAAAGGCTTACGCTTCAGCTTCAATAAGCCTAACATTATTCGCTTTTCTTTGGGGCTTAACGCCTATAGGCTTTACGCTTTTAATTAAATCCCTTCACTACTTTGGCTTATTGTTAGCTTTAGGCGCAGGCTTCTTCATTCAAAAATTGCTTAAAAAGCCTTTTGGAAAAATTTTAGCTTTTCTTTTTCGTCCCTTCGTTTTCTTTTTAGGAGTTCCCCGTGAGGATATCGGAGTTGTGGCACAAGTTTTGGGGGAGAGAACAATTCTTACCGAACTGGTTTCCTATCGTCATCTGGCAGAATTAATTATAGAGAAAAAGATTGTTCATTTTCGTTCAGTAGTAATTGTTTCTTATGCTCTATGTGGTTTTGCGCATATCGCTTCTCTGGCAATCTTTACCGGGGGAATTATTTCCCTTGCGCCCAAAAGGACTAAGGATGTTGCTCTTTTGGGATTACGCAGTCTTTTTTCCGCCACTCTTGCCTGTTTGTTAACCGCCGCTATTGCGGGGATTTTTTTTCAAGAAAATAAGACTCTTCTTTTCTTAAATCAATGAAGGAATGCGGGAAGAAAGTTTAAAAAAAATCTTAGAAAAATTTTGGAGGAAGAAAAAGCCAGTTTCTGCAATGCTTGAGTTGACTACCCGCTGTAATTTAAAATGCCAATTCTGTTATGTAGCAGAAAGAGAAAAGAAAGATAAAGACCTCCCGGAAGAAAAAATTTTTCCAATTATTGACCAACTGGCGGAAGCGGGTTGTCTAAATTTAGTGATTTTAGGAGGGGAGCCTTTTATGCGTAGAGATTTCTTAAAGATTTATAGATATATTGCTGGGAAGGGAATTTTTATAGAAATCTATTCCAATGGCACACTTTTAAATCGGAGAATAATTCAGGGATTAAAGGAATATCCTTTCCATCTCTTAAGGATTTCTTTGTACGGTGCCTCTCCACAAACCTATAAAGAATTGTGTGGTAATCCAAGAGGATATCAAAGAGTAATAGAGGGAATAAAATTGGCTAAGAAGGAAGGGATAAATTTAAGGCTCTATACAGTTTTAAATAAATTGAATCAGCAGGATGCTTTATTTATGAAAAAGCTTGCCCGGAGTCTTGGCTTGGGTTTTTACCTCCAGAAACATCTCACTGCTAAATCTGATGGGAGCACAAAACATTACCAATTAAGTATTGTGAAGCGGCCTAAGAAATATATCTGCCGGGGCTGTATCTTTATTGACCACCAAGGAAGACTTACTCCCTGTCCCATTCTGCGTCATTCCTATTATGACCTCAACTGTTTTTCTTTTGAAAACGCCTGGAGAGAAAGGGTAGATAAGAAATTACAGATAAAATGTCCCATGCGCTAAAAGAAAGGGGGGAAAGATGCAAAAGGAGAAGAAGAAATATCTAAAGCCAGAGGTAATAAGAGTGCCGATAGAATTTAAGCAAATGGTGAGGAATATAACAGGGAGAGAGTGCATTCCATTCCTTGAGCCTTGCGAATCTTATGTATCTTGTCCAGGTTACTGTGGTAGAGTAATCTGTGATGGAATAGAGGAACCTGCACCTTGACAGATGAAGGATTTCGTGTTATATCTAATTTAGAAAAGGAGGCAGGATGAAAAGGAGATTGATTTTTCTTTTAGTCTTTAGTCTTTTATTAAATCCATTTTTAAATAGAACAGCAGTCTATGCTGACTCTCTTTCTTTAGCGGAAACTATCTCTGGAGAAAAAGAGCTTGCCAGTTTAGTTTACCGGTTAGCCAGTCTGCAGGGGAAAAGAATTGATGGAGAGAAATTTCTCCAGAAAACCGGAGCCATTCCCCAGGGGGTTATCTATGAACCCTATCTCTCCCGCATTTTATCGGCGGCAAGGGAACAGGGGTTATTCCTGTTGGGTTTTAAATTAAATCCTGATTTAAAAAATCTAAATCTGTTGCGGTCCCAGAATAAACCTTTCATCGCTTATTTTAAAGACGAAGGTTATATTCTCATAGAAAAAATTATCCCTCAGCCCGAGGGGCTAATTTTGCATGGTAGGAGAGCTTCAGGGGAGACGCTTATTCTTAAAGGAGAAGATTTTCTTAAAGCCTGGAATGGCCATATCTTTTCTTTTCCTTTGGTAAATGTATTGGCCGAGCGGATAAAATACCCGGATAATCCTTTAGGCCGTTTCATCTGTATCTATTCCTATCATCGGGAAGATTTTGAGAAAATGAAAGTAATCTTAGATACCTTGCGGGAAGAAGCAACCCGCCTACAGAAAAGACTCATTTATATTGATGAATTGGGACTTATCCCCCCAGAAACCGTAAAGCAGACCATGGAAGGTTCTAAATTGACTGAAAAAGAGGCTTTTGAGAATGCCAAGCGTTCTCTGGGAGCTGAAATTGAAGGGTTTGAAAAGGGAATTTCTACCTATGATGAAAATCCTTTCTATCAGGCGCAGTATGCATATTTAGCCAATTATAGAATTAAGTCCTATATGGAAGACTTAGATTATGAGAATTGGAAACGGATTGTTGCTTTTGATGAACTAAATCTCCATAACGAAGCAATCAGGGCTTTCTGTATGGGAGATGTAAAGACCTATTTAGAGAAATTGCGGGAATATGTACAGGGTTTCTGGATTTACAATGTTAAAGAACGCGATGAGAATTTCCGGAGACAGATAAAAAAAATTGCCGAGGAAACTCCCGGGGCAATAATTTTTACTTTAAGGGGCATTGGTCATTATGGGACAGAAGAGCCTTTAGACTTAGCAGGATTTACTATTGAGACTCTGGCGATTGCGGAGGGCGATTTTGAGGAAAATTTGATTTCCGACCAGATGAGTCAAGTGATGCTTTCCAACGGAGTATATATTCCATCTGAAGAACTGAATCTTTTATATTTAAGGAGTTTTCCCGAGGAGTGTATACGGGTATATTTACAGAAAGAAGTAGAAGACCTTGCCTCTGCCACGCGAATGGCAAAAAAGATTGTTGACCGGATAAATGAAGAGGAGATAAAACGGCTTTCCCGAGATATCTCCTATGCCTTTGCCAAAGGGAAAATTAACAATGCGGACCAGGTCTGGGAATATGTCTTTAACTGGGCAAAGGAGAGAGGGAAAATAGTTTCAGAGGCCATTCCTTCTTCTTTGAGCGAGCCAAAAAAACTTAATGCAACAAAATAAGCAATGCTTGAAATGTTGCATTATTTTAATTTTTTTTCCTACATTTCCATACAAATATTTTTAAATTTTCAAATCTATACTTTCCCATTAGCAATAAAAGATAATGCTATTTCACGCCGGATAAAACCTGAACATGGGCCATACAATGAATTAATAGCGGTGAAAATGTTTTTCCCTGACTATTTTGATGTCTGGGACAAATACTATTTTTCTGACTTAGT
>JAMWCG010000120.1 GCA_023818555.1 Candidatus Omnitrophota bacterium | reverse complement strand
GGATTGAAGAAACCCATTCCCTTAGCTAACTTACTTAAAAGGCCGGAGATTGATTATCTAAAATTACAAGAGTTGGATAAAAATATTAAAGAGATTCCTTCAGATGTTGTCAAAGAGATAGAGATTGAGATAAAATACGAAGGCTATATCCAGAAAGAGAAAGAAGAAGTCCGTCGTCTGGGGAAGATAGAGAAGATTAAGATTCCTGCAGATTTAGACTATTACAAAATCTCTGGGCTCTCCCGGGAGATAAGGGAGAAACTCAGCAAATTTAAACCCTTAACCCTGAGAGAGGCATCCATAATTCCGGGAATTACTCCGGCAGCGATTTCTCTTTTATGGGTATATATACAAAAATTAGCCAGAAGAAGTCTCTCTTAGTGGCTAAATGAAGAGGAAAGGGTGGAAAAGGATTTCTATAAAAGCTTAAGGAAAGTATCTAAGAGCTTGGGGGCAGATTTATTCGGGGTAACCCGGATAAGCGAATTTAGCAAAGAAATTTTTCTTGCTCAGAAAATTTTAAAAGAAATAGATTATGGTATCTCTTTAGGAGTTAGACTTTCCCAACCCATTCTTGAAGAAATAGAAGACCATCCCACAAGGCTCTATTATCAGCATTATCGGGCGGTAAATCATTTTTTAGACCAGCTTGCTTTTCGGGTTACTCAATATATTCAAGAAAAAGGATATTCGGCATTACCTATCCCTGCTTCTCAGATTGTAGATTGGGAAAAGCAAAGGGCACATCTCTCGCATAAGAAGATTGCTATTCTCGCCGGATTGGGTTGGTGGGGGAGGAATAATTTGGTGGTCAATCCAAAATTTGGCAGTCAAATCCGTTTGGTAACCATTCTTACGAACATGCCCCTTAAGGTAGATACTCCTTTAGAAGAAGATTGTGGGAAATGCCGGGATTGCCTTTCTGTCTGTCCGGTAGGGGCAATAAAGGAAAGCCCCCAAGATTTTGACCATTTTGCTTGTTTTGAAAAATTGAGGGAGTTTCGCAAATCCGGTTATACTGAGCAGTTTATCTGCGGGATATGTGTAAAAGCCTGCAAGGGTAAAGGATTGAGATGAGGTTTATTAATTTCTAAAATGATACCATTGCGCGACGAAAATCCCACGCAAAGTTTTTCTTTCATAACTTTTTCCTTAATTGTAATCAACTCTTTTATATTCTTTTACGGAATTTTCTTAGCTGAACGCTTAGCGATAACCCTCTTGTCTTTTACGCTTATTCCCTATAATTTTGTAAATTATTTTGATTTTTCTCAATTTACCACTTTATTCACCTCCCAGTTTCTCCATGGGAATTTACTCCATCTTTTAGGGAATATGCTTTATCTCTGGATTTTTGGCAATAATATTGAAGATGTTTTAGGTCATCTTAGATTTTTATTTTTTTATCTTCTCTGCGGAGTTTTCTCCTCTTTAGTGCATATCTTTACGCATCCCCAGTCTACCATACCTACCTTAGGAGCAAGCGGAGCAATTTCCGGGGTTTTAGGTGCCTATTTTCTTCTCTTTCCCCGGGCAAAGATTCTTGCTCTCTTGCCGTTCTTCCCTTTCTTCCGCATGGTGAAGATTCCTGCTTTCTTCTTTTTGGGAATCTGGGCTTTCTGGCAATTTCTTCTGGCAATTTCTTCTCCGGGAGGAGAAACGGTTTTAGATGAAGGGGTAGCTTGGTTTGCCCATTTAGGAGGATTTTTGGCAGGGATTTTACTTTTGCCTTTCTTTAGCAGAGGGAGAAGAAGGAAGCAAATTTAAAATATGGTTGATTATGCTTACCTGATTTTTTTCTTTTAAATTATAGCGGGTGATAAGCAGATTTAAAAATATTTTTTTCTGAAAGGGATTGAGGTGAAGAGAAGAGAGGTTTTCCATATCTTTTATGGCTTTTCTTAAATAAAAAAACTCAGCAGGGATAAGGGAGATTATTTCCTTTAATTCTTTTATCTTTTTTATCTTAAGGGACAATCTCTTCAGCTCTTTCTTTCCGAAAAGTTGAAGCAATTTCTTTATCGCTCTTTCTTCTTCATAAGAAACCACATATCTTTTGAATATTTTCCGGAGTAATTTTTCTTGCTGGGAAGAAGGAAGTTCTTCCCAGGCAGGCAATCCCCATCTTTTTGGTCCCATAAGATTAACGAGTACACTTATAACCTGGATAATCTTCGTTTCCCTCGGAAGGCTATTTCTATAAACCTTCCTGAAAATCCTTGCTCTTCCCAATTCATTCAGAGTTTCCCAGTTGTATTCCCGCAGATTTTCAGGTGAGATTTCTGCGGGGAGATATCTTTCTCTGAGTTTTTTTAGGGAAGATTCTTCATATTTTATATCCGTAATAAAATATAGAAACAGTCTCAAAAGCTCTCGCTGACTCAGGCTATGATTAAGTTTGAGATTATATTCTAAGATAATCTCAATAAGTTTAGCTTGATTACAGGATAGGTTTTGGTTAAGAAACTCTTTTTTATGAAGAGAGATTATGTCACGGATACCCAGAAATGTAAGTGAAGAAAAGGTTTGACTTTCTCCGTAGTTTCCGGAATACCAGACCAAAAGCGGGCCTAATATCCATGACCAGATAAATATGGGCCAGCCATAAAAGAGAAGGGAAGGGTCTGCCCAGCCTAAGGCTACGGGGAGTAGAGTAAGTGAAAATGAGAAGAGCGGTGCCCAGATAAGCCGGAGATAGGTATCCAAGAGAGAGATTCTCTTCCCCAGAATTTTCTCAATAAAAGGCGAGGTTATCCAGGGGATAGTTTTATGGGGATTAAAGATGATAAAATACATCTTAGAAAAGACAATCAGGGGGATGTGGATAATATTCAAGAGGAGGATAGAACTGGAATAGATAGTTTCTAATAATCCCCGTTTTATTAGTTCTAAACTTATCCTTGGAGAAGGAATAATCTTTGAGAGAAAAAGAAAAGGAAGCAGGAAACCCAGAGCAGAGGGAATAAATTGCAGAGAAAACGAGAAAATCCATCTTGCAGAAGGGATGTTTGCTAACCAGTTTATCAAAAATGGCATATAGAGCCAGAGGTAAAAACCAAGGATTAAAAGAATTAAGAAATTACCGAGACGCCTAGTCATCCCTGGCTTAAAAGTGAAGATAATCCCAAGCGCGTGGAAAATTAGAGGAAAAGCGAGATATATCCCCAATAAGTAGAGGCAGATTTTATTCCAGTCGGGCAGAATTTCCCTTCCCCATTTGTTTATCAAAAAGGAAAACAAGACAGTAAGGATGAAAATAAAGAGTTTAGTTTTTCTTCTCTCAAATAATAGCAAGCGTTCTAAGAGAGGGATAATTAATTTTGGTAAGCAGATTAGGATAAATAATACAGACCAGAATATACACCAGGCGAGTTGTGGAGCTCTGATGGTAAGCGTTCCGGGGATGATTAAAGAAACCGTTCCCACCAAAAATAACCACAATCCGTAATAGAAGGGAGAAAAAGATAAACGTTTTATTAACCAGATGCGTAATTTTTTTGAGAGATGGGAAGGAGTATCAGATTTTTCCCTAAGATAATTCATCCTTTTAGAGAGATGGTTTATCCAGTATTTACCTTCAGAGATATTCATGCTCAAGAACGAAAAGATAATCCTTAAGAAATCCAGAAATACTCCAAAGTATGTTTCATATTCTAAGAGGAGCATATCTCCTCCCAACCATCCCTCAAGGCGCTTTAAGAAAGAGAAATAATTAGGAGGAGTGTTTTCAATAAGATTTTTGCTTTTTAAATGGGGGTAAGAAATGACTAAGCCGGTTTTAAGATGCATAGCCTCCCAGTGGTCATGTGTTCTGGCTAAGGGGGGAATGGCTTCTTTGAATACGATATTCTTTACATAAGCATCAAGCCATTTGGTCATCTTTCCATAAGCAGAGCTTTCTCCATAGACTGAAAAAATCGTTCTT
>JAMWCG010000119.1 GCA_023818555.1 Candidatus Omnitrophota bacterium | reverse complement strand
AATTAAGGCTAAGGGGTTTTAGAGAGAATGATGGGGTTAGAGTGTTAACCCAAAATTTAACCATTTAACCAAAAAAGGAGGGAAGTAAAAATGAAAAAGGTTTTAGTTTTGCTGGGAATAATGGTTCTTTTTTGTGCCGTGCGCAGTGAGGCAAGTATGATAGAGATAGGACAAAATCCTCTGGTGATTAGCACACAAAAGGGAAATGACAAGCCTCCTGTCTATTCTGTACCGGTACTAATTGAACCAGGAAATGTTAGGGTTAAAAGTGTAGGAAAATTAATAGAAGCAATTTTACGCTCACAAAATAAGCTAACTCAACTAAGGGAATTTAAAAATTTACTCAATAATTTAAATTTAGATAATTACAATGCAGAAGCAGGATTTAACTTGGTCTATGAAGTAACAGAAGGGAAAAAAGAAGTTCAGATTCTTGGCGGCAAGCTTAGCGTAGAGCTTATTCTTACGCCTAAAAATAAAATAGACATAAAAGTTATAAGAGTAGGGCTCAATTTTGACCTCAATAGTGAGGCAGTAAAGGCGTTGCTTGGAGTTTTAAATGAAGATGAGATAAATGTGAAAAAAAATCCTCCTCCCATCCAGGAGGCGTTGCTCCGAGCTTTAACCGTCCAGGTGGGACAACGCAATGCTATCTTTACGGGATTGGCGAAACCTACGGGAGCCGGTCCAAAAGAAGATGCAGCGGAAGCAGTTAACTAAACTGGGCCACTATTCTGGGGCAGACCTTGGTCTGCCCCTTTTTTGTTAAACGCAAAACAAGAAATAACTAATCTTCCCATCTCCGTTCTCTTCCAGATTTTTCTTGACTTCTCTTTTCTCTTGTGTATAATTTCCTCAAAAGGAGGAAAGATGAAGAATAAATATTTTTTTGCTCTGATTTTAATGCTTCTTTTTTTCGGTTGTGCCAAAAAAGAAGAGACTAAAATCCTTGAGCCTGAAGAAATGCTCAAGGAGGAACAGGTAATAAAAATAGTTCCTCCGGAATTAAGTCCTTCACCTACCCTGAGTCCTGAGGAAGAAAAAGTTTTCCAGAACAAACGCATTCAAGAAGCTTTAAAAAAGGCAGGTTTCTATAGCGGAGAAATTGATGGGAAAATCGGGCCTAAAACCCGTGAGGCGATCAAAAAATTTCAATCCGCCAGAGGATTAAAGGTTGACGGAGTAGTGGGACCGCAAACCTGGAAGGAACTGGAAAAAATCCTTTCTGCTCAACCTACTCCCTGATTCCCTTCCGCAGAATAAATTGTCTTTACAAGTAAAGGGGAATAAGAGAGTTTTTCTCTTCTTAAATTCTCCAGTCCGGCATCATCCATTGCATTGATAAATTTATAAGCTTTGAGTTTCCGGGAAAATTCTTGAAAAATAAAAGCGGATATTCCTTTCAATTTTAGGTGGGTAATTTCGGCAAAGATACAGAATTCCTGCTCATTTAAGGGATAACCAAAACTATATCCCACAGTTTCTCCTCCCACTTCTACTTTTATTCCCTGAAGATTTAAAACCGCATAATCAAGCAATAGACGGCGCTGGGCAAAAAAATTATCTTCTAATAACATTAAATAATAATCGCTTCTCTTCTCTGCACACCTTTCTTTAGCCCAGTCTTCATATAATTTCAGACATTTCCCCCTATCTTCCGCCTGCAAATCCTTGACCTCGGGGAGATAGTGTTTGCGGAAATAATTGCTCTCCCCACGCTTTTTTTTGAGTTCTTTTCCAGAAAGATTTATCATCTTCCCAGAGAGATACAGATATTCCCCGGCCGTGGGCTTTAAAGTAAATCCTTTGCGGAGAAAAAAATCCCGTTCTTCTTCCCTGATGTTTTTTATCCTGATTTTTTCTCCTAATAACTGGATAAGATAAGAAAAGACCTCTCCAGAGAGAAAATTACCTAGGGGAGGGAGAAGCAAGAAGAAGTCCTCCTTCTGCTTCCAGAAAACTAAAAGCACATCTCCCACGCTTTTCCAGAGTAAATAGGCAATATCTCTCCAGGCATAGAGATAGGTAAAGGCATAACTGAATGCACCTCCATATTTAGAGAAAAAATTATCAAAGATCTCTTTATCCCTTAGAGAGATTATGCTTAAACCCGAATTTTCCCCAAAAATTCTTCTGTTGAGTTTATCCAGGGGAAAAAGAGGTTGAAAATTAGTTTGATAATCCATGATTACCCCGGGATGCTCATAAATCATCTCTAAGATTTCTTCTTCCACTATTTTTTTTATCCGCAATGCAAAGTTAAATAAAACTTCTTTCTTCAAGGTGCTTAAATAGGGACATTGTAAATCTATACCCAAAAGGACTTGCGAATAATTCTGGTGATAGAATAAAATAAAGGGATAGAGTGCGCAATCAAAGGGCCTTAAGGCATAGAGAGAACATTTCTTATAAGCAAGGTCAAAGAAGGGGCAGACAAAGAAATCTTTTTCTTTTTTGAGTTTTAGATTAATCCCGTAAGATTTAATAAAAAAGGGGAGAACCTCTTGGGAATTAAAGCACTCTCTTTCTCCTTTTAAAATGTAGGGGGACCAGGGACTGAACTCTTCGCTAAACCGACAGCAGTTTTCACACTTTAAGCAGATTTCCTGCGGAATTAGTTGAGGAATGCAGAGATTTTTCATATAATATATTATACCAAAATTTTTCAGATGAAAGAGGATATAAAAAATTTAACCCTGGAGGAAATAACTCAATTTCTCCTTTCCCGGGGAGAAAAACCTTACCATGCCAAACAGATTGCGCTCTGGATATACAGGAGGAATATAACTGACTTTGCAAAGATGACTGACCTCTCTTTGAAATTGAGGCAAGCTTTGGAAACAAATTTCTCTATCCAAAAACTAATTTTAAAAGAGGAAAAGATTTCAGAGATTGACTCTACCCGAAAATTTATTTTTCAATTAAAAGATAATTACTTAATTGAATCTGTGCTCATCCCTAACCTGAACCGCTTAACTGCTTGCCTTTCTACACAGGTAGGTTGTAAATTTGGTTGTATATTCTGTGCCAGCGGAATGCGGGGGTTTATACGCAATCTTGAGACAGGAGAAATCGTAGACCAATTGCAATCCATGATGGAGGAGATTAAATCCTTTGGGCAGAAGGTTACCAATGTTGTCTTTATGGGAATGGGAGAGCCACTGGATAACTATGAAAATTTAATTAAAGCAATTAAAATTATCAACCATCCCTCTGGAATGAATATGGGAGCACGCAAGATTACTATTTCCACCTCTGGCTTGCCGGAGAAGATTTTAAGGCTTGCCCAGGAGAAACTTCAGGTGGAATTATCAGTCTCCTTACATGCAACTAATGATGAATTGCGTAACGCATTAATGCCTATCAATAAAAGATACCCTCTGAAAGAATTGCTTTCTGCCTGTAAAGAATATACCTCCCTCACCAAAAGACTTATTACCTTTGAATATCTCTTAATCAAAGAGGTAAATGACCGTAAGGAAAATTTAAGAGAATTGTCAGAACTACTGCACGGTTTTAAGTGTAAGGTAAATTTAATCCTTTATAACCCTTTTCCGGGTAAAGAATTTAAACCCTCTCCCATAGAAAAAGCCATCCTTTTTCAGAGGGGATTGCAAAGAAAGGGGATAATTACCACGCTCAGACAGTCCAAAGGAAGCGATATAGAAGCGGCTTGCGGACAATTACGTCGGGTGCACGCTATGCAAGAGGACCGGGCAAACCGCGATGCTAGTCTTGTCGGCACGCCCGAGTGAAGGTCACCGCCCGTAAAACATGTTCACCATGGCATGGACGGAACACACGGTCTCCTAAAATACTAAACCATGGCTTTCATGCGCAGTGTTGCTCTAGCGTCTCTTGCAGTGTGTTTAATGCATGCTCCACACGGAACCGTGTTTCCTCCACGTCCTCCGGCGCGTCGGACGGAGGCGGGGGTATGGGCGGGCCGAAGGC
>JAMWCG010000118.1 GCA_023818555.1 Candidatus Omnitrophota bacterium | reverse complement strand
GTTCAGATAAAAGAAGATAAGGAGGGTATCGTTATAGAATGTCAGAAAAATAAATTTGAACTGGCAGTTGGGCAATGGAGTGATTGGAAAGAAGTAAATTTTAGACTCAATTTTTTAAAAAGGACAAAAGGGATATTAAAATTCTATTTAATAGAAATTGAACCAGAGTTTAAGCTCTATATAAGTCCGATTAATTTTGACCCCCGAGAACCTTTATTTCCCATTTCCTATCCCAGAAGTTATAGCAAAGAATTAGTCAAGGCACTGGGACTTTTCCATACCCAGGGCATGCCTTTTGATACCTGGGCAGTGAATGAAGGTAGAATTTCTGATAAAGTCTTTTTAGAGGAAGCCAAAAAGATTCTGCAAGAAGAAAGGCAAAGATTAGATTTTGAAATGAGCCGTTTGCAAAAAGGGATTTTATTGGCTTACTTTGAATCACCCGATATTATCCAGCATATGTTCTGGCGTTTTCTTGACCCGCAACATCCCCTCTATGAAAAAGAGGCTCCTGAGGAATTTAAGAAAATAATTCCAGAATGGTATCAAGCCATGGATGAAATCTTAGGTAATGTTTTAGCAAAACTCCAACCCCAAGATATAGTTCTGGTCTTATCCGACCATGGTTTTGGTCCCTTTAGGAGAGCGGTGCATGTAAACAGCTGGCTAAGAAAAAACGGATATCTGGAATTGAAGAATCCTTATGCTGATTCGGGAGAAGAACTGCTTCTGGATATTGATTGGGCAAAGACCAGAGCCTATGCCATAGGTTTTGGCGCCATCTATATCAATCAAGAGGATCGCGAGGGTTACGGAATAGTCAAACCGGGTAAAGAAACCGAGGATTTAAAAAATGAATTGGCTGAAAAATTAGAAAATTGGAGAGATGAAAAATACAATCAGCCTGTAATAAAGAAGGTTTATAAACGCGAGGAAATCTTCTGGGGTGATTATGCTGACCAGACACCTGACCTTTATATTGGATTTAATATCGGATACCGCGCTTCCTGGCAGACAGCCATGGGAGGAGTGCCCAAATTATTAATTGAAGATAATCTGAAAAAATGGTCGGGGGACCATCTCTTTGACCCCCAACTTGTCCCGGGAGGTATCTTCTCTAACCAAAAAATAACCAAAGAAAAACCCTGCCTCTATGATATTACTCCCACCATTTTAAAAATAATTGGTTGGACTAAAGAAAAATTAAAAGAAGAAAATTTTGATGGGGAGCCTTTATTCTAAGTAATTATTCCGGCTCCTTTGAGTTCCTGGTTCTCTTCTAAGACAAACCTTCCCAACTCTTCTATAAAATGAAATTTTTCTATAACTACAGGTTTTTCTGTCTCAATTACGACTATCCCTGTCTCATTTAATTTTAGGGTCGGGCAATTTTCTGCAATAATTTCTAAGGTGGAAGAATCTATTCTTTTTTCAATCTTTTTTATCTGGCAATTGACCTCTTGAGTGGCACATCTAAAGGTAAAGAATTGCTTGACCGCTAATGGCTCTTCGGACAACCAGAAGAGATTGGCTTTAAAGTTACTACAGACTTGCGGAGGATTTTCTTTCTTAGCCATAACCAAGCCTCGCTTAGCCAGAAAAGGTCTATCCAAAATAATGGCAACATTCTCACCGGCATAGGCTTTTTTCAGGTTTCTTTCAAAAATTTTGAGAGAATTAACTCTTACCTCTTCTAAAGAGGGATAGAGCATAACCTCCTCTCCCTCCTTCAGCCTCCCGCTCAACAATCTCCCCACTACCATTTTCTCACCTTTAATTTCATATATATCCTGGATGGGAAACCTTAAGGGTTTTCTTGGGCTGGGCAAAAGTGGCCTGAAAGAATTAAGACCTGCTAACAAAGTAGGTCCTTTGTACCAATTTAATCTTCTATCCTTCTTGGTGATATTTGCTCCCTCTCTGGCTGAAATGGGGATGATAAAATCAGCCTTCATCTTCAGTGCCTCTAAAAATTTCAATAATTCGGCTTTAACTTCTTCAAATGGCTCTCTTTTAAAATTAACCCGGTCCATCTTATTAACTGCCACAATGAGACTCTCCATCCCTAACATATTTATAATAAAGGCGTGACGCCTGGTCTGGTCCCTAATTCCCTCCGTGACATCTACGATAAGAATCGCTGCTTCTGCAAGGCTCGCACCAGTAAGCATATTTTTAATAAATTCTACATGGCCGGGAGAATCAATGATGGTATAATTTCTTTTCGCAGATTTGAAGAATATCTGAGTGGTATCAATGGTCATACTCTTTTCTCTCTCTTCCCTTAGTTGGTCAGTCAAAAAGGCTAATTCTGCCTCTCTGCCCAGTTCCTGAGCAATCTTTTTAATCTCTAAAATTCTATCCTTAGTTAAAGAATTGGTCTCTAATAATAATCTGCCAATTAAGGTAGATTTTCCATGGTCTATATGTCCAGTTATCACAAGGGAGAGGTTTTCTTTACGCATTTTTCAGCAGAAACTACATATATCCTAAACTCCTCAATTTCTGCATGGTATAAGTATCCTCTTTATCCTGGGCCCTGCCAATTCTCTCTGCAATTTTGGTTTCCTTTAATTCTTTAATTATTTTTTTAATGTTATCGGCATTTGAATCTATAGGATTGCAGCAAGGCGCACAGCCAATACTTCGGTATCTTTTACTGTCTTTTGCAAAATATAAAGAGACCACCGGGATTTTCTCTCTCTGGATATATCTCCAGATATCTATCTCCCGCCAGTGGAGTAGAGGATGAATCCTGAAGTGCTCTTCCTCTTCAATTTTGCTTTTATAAAAATTCCACAGCTCTGGAGGTTGATGCTGATAGTCCCATCTAAAATCCGCATCTCTGGGAGAATAGTATCTTTCTTTCGCTCTCAGCCCATGTTCATCTCTGCGGATTGCCAAAAGTAAAGCCTTAAAGTTATGTTCTCTAATCGTGGCCTTGAGGGCCTCTGTTTTTAAGGCATTACAGCAGGCAAATTTTCCTTTCTCCGGACCCATCCCTTGAGCCAGGGCAGGTTCATTTTTACTCACTAAAAGTTTCAACTTCCATTTCCTAACAAATTCTTCTCTAAAGGCATAAATCTCTTTAAATTTGAAACCAGTATCAATATGGATAACGGGGAAAGGAATCTCTCCCAAGAAAGACTTGCGGACGAGCCAGACTAAAGTTGTAGAATCTTTACCAATCGACCAGAGTAAGGCGATATGCTTAAAACGCTGATAGGCTTCACGGATGATATATATGCTTTTATTTTCCAATTCCTCTATATAATCCATCTTAAGAATGATTATATCCCAAAAAGCTGAAATTACAATATTAAATTAACTTTCCTTCTGGGAAAACTGGGTTATAAAATAAAGGGAAATTGGGCAGGCTTGAGTTTGCACAAATTAGAATTTCATTCCTTAATCAGAATTTTCAACTGGTGTTTCTTAATTTGATAAGAAAACTGAGGAGAGAGATTTTTCTTTTTATAAGCCTCTTTAAATAAATCCAAAATTCCTTCAATCTCTTCTTTGTCTAACCACTTCTTCTCAAAAGGGGAAACTATTTCTTTTATCTCCTCTTCAGAGAACGCCTCCGTCCCTTCTACAACTATCTTTTTAATAAATACCCTCTCTTTTCTCTCTAATTTCCCCCTTAAAGTTTTTTCCTTTTCCAAAAGCTCCTCTGACCTCTGAATCTCTCCCGTCGTTTGGGCAGATAAAGAAAGTGAGAAAATAAAAATTAAAGGTACAAAAGAATAAAAAACCTTTCTCATTCGCTTTAAATCGAAAAATTATTGCACTGCCAGATCTGCCCTGACTAAGCCTTTACCTTGATGATTTGTATCATATCCCGATAAGGGTTCCGCAGTGGCTTCCAATTTCGCTTTAACCTGAGTAGGGGTTAAACCGGGTTTGTAAAAATTAAAGGTTGTATTTTTAATATTAAATGTTCGGGAACGTTTCAGAGAAGCGCTTTCATAAAAATCCCTCTGGAC
>JAMWCG010000117.1 GCA_023818555.1 Candidatus Omnitrophota bacterium | reverse complement strand
TGAGGAGAAATATCAATATAATAATCCAGGGAACGCTTTATCTCTAAGAGAGTATCTCCCATAACCTTTTCTATAACTTTTCGGTAATCCCCCTTATCTTTATCCTCCAGGGGAGAGTAAGAAAATTCCCTTTTTATTCTCTCCGCTTCCTCCCAACTCAATTTAAAGTTCTGTTTAAGGGCTTTGTTGATTTCCCATGAACCAATGGCAGGGCATTCGCGGTGAAAACGGGGAATTCCACCATCAATAATCTGGAGCCTTACTTTCTTTGCTCCCCAATCAATAAAACCGACCACTTCATCATTCTTAAAAGCCCCCTTCTCTCGGGCTAAATCAAACTGGGCTAAACAATCCACTCCTATAGAGACCGGTTCAATCCCGCCATTTTTTAGAATCTCTACTTCTTTATAGACCACCTCTTTGGTAGTGGCAGCAAGCGCTAAATTTACTTTTTTTAATCCTCCCTCCTGAAATGTATTTATCACTGCATAGTCTATAATCATTTTGTCTATATTATAGACAATAAAGCGCTGTGCCTGATATCTAATCGTCTTATTGAGCTCCGCTTCAGCCATATAAGGCAGGGTTAGAAATTTAAGGATGGGTTCTGTTCTATAGAGATTAACCACTGCCTTTATTTCTTCTTCTCCTGCTATA
Organism: Candidatus Omnitrophota bacterium; assembly: GCA_023818555.1. Classification (GTDB taxonomy): domain Bacteria; phylum Omnitrophota; class Gorgyraeia; order DTHP01; family DTHP01; genus DTHP01. The sequence goes on along the minus strand of JAMWCG010000117.1, from coordinate 3,382 downwards.
TCTTTCTTCAAGTCCTGAAGCGTTTGGATAAGCGTCGCTTGGTCTATGGGTTCCTCACGGAGAGGGAAATCGCGAAAAGAAAAATCCTCCAAGATAAATTCCTCTCCCTGCCTACTTAAAGAGGCAATCCTTAACCCACTTTCACCCATATCCAAGCCATAAATCTTTTTTTTCTTTACCGGTCCCTTTTTTAAGGAAATTATTTTCATTAATTTAAATTATACCAAAATTATAATCAGGATTAAAAGAGAAATCAATACCCGATAAATGATAAAGGGCTTAAAAGAATGGTGCGCAACAAATTGAGTTAAAAAATTGATTGCATATAAGCCGGATAAAAAAGAAGAGATAAAGGCTAAACTGTTTGCGGAAAAATTAAAACCCTCCTGAATTTCTTTGATTTTGAGCAAGCCTGCTCCTAAGATTATGGGAAGAGAGAGTAGGAAAGAAAATCTGACCGCGTTCTTTCGATCCAATCCGATTAAAAGTCCACTGGCTATGGTTATGGCGGAGCGAGAAATCCCCGGAATAATTGCCAAGGCTTGGGCAGTACCAATGAAGAGCGCTTGTGGAAGATTGATTTCTTTTATTGTCTTATTTACTTTGCTTATCTTTTCAATGAGATAAAACAATAAACCAAAACCCCCCAAATTAATGGCTATTGTTAAAGGACGGTAAAATAATCCTTCCACCTTTTTTCCCCAGATTCCCCCTAAGATTGCTCCTGGGAGAGTGGCTACCAAAATCAGCCAGAAGACCCTACCTTCCGGAGAAAGATTTTTATGCTTAAACAATCTTAGACCATCTTTAATCAATTTCAGCCAATCTTTAGCAAAATATAAGAGAAGAGAAAAAGAAGTTCCTAAATGAAAAAAGACAAGCATACTCAAAGAGATTTTTACTTTAAATAACCAGGCAATAATTAATAAATGGCCTGAGCTACTCACCGGTAAGAATTCGGTGAGCCCTTGCACAATCCCTAACCAGATGGCTTTATCCATCTATCGTCTATATTTTCCCACCAGTTCTGCCTCTCCCAAAATATCTTCTTTTATCGCCCGAAGTAGTTTATCTTTATTTAAACCAGGAGGAAGATTAAGTTTTTTCTTCAGCGCAAAGAGTTTGAAAAAATAGCGATGCGGTTTCCCGGGGGGTGGACACGGCCCCCCATAACCAATATTACCAAAATCGTTAATTCCCTGTTTTGCTCCAAAATCAAGGATTTCCTGAGCAGGGATACCTTCTTTTAACTCCCCAATTTCTTTCGGGATGTCATAGATTACCCAGTGAACCCAGGTTTTGAAGGGAGCATCCGGATCATCGCAGATAAGGGCAAAACTCTCTGTCCCTGCCGGGATATCTCCCCAAACTAAGGAAGGAGAAACATTATCTCCCTCACAGGTAAACTTTGGGGGAATAAATTCATTTTGCCTAAAGGAACTGCTTTTTAATTCCAGAGCGAAAGTTAATCTTGCTAAGATAAAAAAGAAAAATAAAAAATTAATTAGTTTCATTTATCTCACCTCCTCTCTTCTCCAGAAAATTTTTATCTCTTGCGGAAGGGGAGAACTCAGTTTCAATCTTTTTCCATTTTCAGGATGCTCAAACTCCAATTCTAAAGCGTGTAAAAGCAATCTGCGTGCAGTCAATGGATAATCCTTGGCATAGGCAAATCTCCTCTCCCCCACTACCGGATGTCCTATCTGTTTAAAATGGATACGGATTTGGTTTTTCCTCCCTGTCAGTGGTTCTATCTCTAAAAGGCTGTATTCAGGCTCTCTCCATATGACTCTATAATCGGTGATTGCCAGTCTACGGCTTAACCCAGTAAATAAATAATTTTTGATTCTTCCCCGTTTTTTCTCTACCCATCCCTGCACAACCCCGATATATTTCTTTTTAATCTTCCTTCTCCTGAACAAGTCCATAATCTTTTTCTGAGTGGTTTTATCTTTAGCAAAGATAACTAAACCTGAAGTTTCTTTATCTAAGCGATGGCAAGGAAAAAGATTGAGATTTCCTTTTTTCTCCAGTAATTGCAAAAGCGAATTCTTGTCTTCACAAGAAAAGGGAAGGGTCAACATCCCGGAAGGTTTATCGGCTACCAAGAGCCATCTGTCTTCATAAATTATTTTGCAATTCAGCATGCGGAATTACTTTTCCGGAATCCGGAGCTGGAGACTCAATCTGTTTAAATTTATCGTCTAATCTCTCTAAGTTTATAACCGCTCTTTCGTAACTCTGACTGGCATTTTTTAGATGCATTCCCGTCTTGCTAAATTCTTCAGAGAATTTCAGGAAGTCATTTCGCAAACGCGCTATGGTTTCTAAAACTTCCTTTGCCCGTTTCTCAATGGTCAATCCCTTTAATCCCCTTAAGATGACCATCAGATAGGCATAGAAACTATTGGGAGAAACAGGAATCACTTTTTTATTCAAAGCATGTTCGCGGATACTCAATCCCATCTCTTCGCTTTCTTTGATAATGGTTTCATAATACACATTTTCTGCAGGAATATACATGAGGGCAAAATCATAGGTTCCTTCATCAGGCAGAATATATTTCTGGGCAATATCGTCAATGTGTTTATTTATTGCTTTTTGAAAATCCTTACGGGCACGCAGTTTTTCCGCATCCACTTTTGCTTCAATTATCCTTTTGAAACTTTCCAGAGGAAACTTGGCATCTACAACCACCAGATTTTCTCCTATTTTTATCACCGCATCGGCGGTTTCCCCGTTTCTAAAACGATACTGCAATAAATAATATTCCTTAGGGATAATTTGCTCTAAGACATTCTCCAATAAGAATTGTCCAAATTCTCCTCGGAACTTAGGCTGGCGCAATAGTTCCTGAAAACTGGCAATATCTTTACCCACTTCAAAGATTTGTTTTGTTCCCTCCTCCAGTTTGCCTAAAGTCTTCTGCACATTCTGGACCATACTGGAAGCGCTGATTAAATTTTGCGTGATCTGGCTCTGGAGGCTGTTCAATTGCGTAGTGATTAACTGGGTATTCCGGTCCAGGGATTCAGACCATTGCCGAGAGAGAAGGCTAAACTTTTCCTCCGTCTCTTTTTCTATTCTTTCCGTTTCTCTGCGGAGAGAAAAACGCCAGAAAAGGATGAGCGAAATAAGCAAAAACAGGAGACCACTGCTAAATGTCAGAAGTATCTTTTCCATATTCTCCATTCCCCTTGCTGAGCGCTAATTCTTAGCGTATCTTGCTTCAATTGTACTCTTCATCCCACCCCGCATGTTAAATTCTCCTTTCACCACACACCACTTTGGTCTGCAGGCTTTGACAAAGTCTCTTAAGATGCGATTCACTGCATTCTCATAGAAGATTCCCAGATTGCGATACCCTAAGATATAGTATTTT
>JAMWCG010000116.1 GCA_023818555.1 Candidatus Omnitrophota bacterium | reverse complement strand
TATCTAAAAAACATCTTCCCCAACCGGCAATTCCGTATTGACTAACTGTATAAGTTATCGTATCAAAATAGACGCCAATTGCAATCTGACCAGAAATTACCTCCATATCTGCCCATTTAAGATAGGGAGATGTAGTATCTCCTGCCCAAACTTTCGCATTATCTCCATAATTTTTAAAAACATAATCACCGCCATAAAAAAGGTCTTCATATTCCCTATTATAATTTAAACCAGTATAAGGGTTAACTGGTAAATTACCAATTTTATCTTCAATTATTTTTGCTTCCTTTATGCTCTCTATCTTGATAATCGCCCGTTCCAGTGTAAACTCAAGTAATTTTTTCTCTTCCTCACGGAGAACAGTGAGATTGACTTTTGTTCCCGGTTCTCCTCTTAATTTCTTCACTGCCTCAATCAAAGTTATCCCTTTTGTGGAAACTCCATCTATCTTCACAATCCGGTCACCCGCTTTGAGACCTGCTTTGTGCGCAGGAGTTCCATCTATAGGAGAGATAATCGTGAGCAATTCATCTTTTATAGAGATAACAATTCCCAATCCCCCAAATTCTCCTTCGGTCTCCACCTTTATCTCATTGTAGGTATCAGGGTCCATAAACTGGCTATGGGGGTCAAGGGAAACAAGCATTCCCTTGAGGGCTCCATAAATTAAGTCTTTTATCTCTACCTCTTCCACATAGTTTGCCCGTATCAAAGAAATGGTCTCTGCAAATAATTCCAGTTGTTGGTAGAGCTCATCTGTCTTTTTATGTCCTTCTTTGAGCAGTTTTATTTTTGCCTCAGTAGCAAAAACAAAAACAAAAATACCTGAGATGATAAAAATCAGACCTAAAAACTTCTTACGCATTCTGACCTCCTTTCGGTATTTTTTTTCTCAGCACCTCCTGGACTTTCAGGGGCTCTGCCTTTCCCTGGGTCTGCTTCATTACCTGCCCCACGAGAAACATTAGAGCGTTTTCTTTTCCTTTTAAATAATCATTTACGGGACCGGGATTGGTTCTGATTACTTCTTCTACGATATTGTCTATATCGGCAGAGGAAGAAATCAGAAAGAGATTCTTTTCTCTAACTATTGTATCCGCATCCCTTCCCGTCTCCAACATAACTCTCAATACTTCCTTGGCAGTATTACGGTTGATCTGTTTTAGCTCTAAGAGTTTTAGGAGTCTGATAAATTTCTCCGCTTCCAGATTTAGAGATTCAAAAGAAATTTTCTTCTCATTCAAATAGGCGAAAATTTCAGTAGTAAGCCAATTGCTTATCTCCTTAGGGTGAGGATACAATTTTATACAGGTTTCAAAATAATCTGCAAGGGCTTTAGATTGGGTAAGAACCCCTGCATCATAAGGAGATAGTTTGTATTCTTGTTGAAAACGCAGAGAGCGCTTTCGGGGAAGTTCAGGAATTGTTTTTCTCATTGATTCCAAAAATTCCTCCTCCGCGGTAAAGATAACCAGGTCGGGGTCAGGAAAATAGCGGTAATCATGGGCTTCTTCTTTGGAACGCATAGAGGTAGTAATTTCTTTCTCCGCATCCCAAAGACGGGTTTCCTGAACAATCTCACCCCCGGATTCCAGAATTTCCCGCTGGCGCTTAATTTCAAAGTTAAGCGCATCCCGCACTGCTTTAAAGGAATTCATATTTTTGAGTTCGGTCTTCACACCTAACTTCTCCGACTTCCCTATACGCAAAGAGATATTAGCATCGCAACGGAGGGAGCCTTTTTCCATATCACAATCGGAGACTTCTAAATATTCTAAAATAGATTTAAGCGTGGTAAGATAGGCATAGGCTTCCTGAGGAGAATTTATCTCTGGCTCCGTAACTATCTCCAAGAGAGGAACTCCTGCACGGTTATAATCAACGAGACTGTAATTTTCAGTGTGTATCAATTTCCCAGCATCTTCCTCTAAATGAACTCTCCTTATACCTATCTGTTTACTTTTCCCTTCGCTTTCAATATCTATATAACCATTTTGGGAAAGAGGTAGGTCGTATTGAGAGATCTGATAATTCTTGGGAAGGTCGGGATAATAGTAGTTTTTACGGTCAAATTTAAAAACCCTATTTATTTTACAATTCAAAGCCAAAGCTACTTTCAGGGCATACTCTAATGCCTTCTGGTTCAAAACTGGAAGGCTCCCGGGAAGCCCCAAACAGACAGGACAAACCAGAGTATTGGGTTTCTCTCCAAAATAATTAGCACACCCACAGAATGCCTTGGTCTTTGTCTTCAACTGCAGATGAACTTCTAATCCAATTACTGGTTCATACATCTGGTTTAAATTGGTGGTTTTTTGAGGTGCCAGTCTGTATTCTGTTCATAAGTATAGGCAAAGCGGAAAATGGTTTCTTCATCAAACGGCTTTCCCATAATCTGCATACCTATGGGAAGCCCTTCTTGGGTAAAACCACAGGGGAGAGAAATTGCAGGAATGCCGGCAAGGTTTGCCGAGATAGTATAAATATCGGATAAATACATAGAAAGGGGGTCTTCTAATTTCTCTCCCAGTTTAAAGGGAGGTGTGGGGGAAGTGGGAGTAATGATTAAATCGCATTCTTTAAAGACATCTTCAAAATCTTTTCGGATGAGCGTCCTTACTTTAAGCGCTCTTAGATAGTAAGCATCATAGTAACCACGGGAAAGAACATAGGTCCCTAAGATAATCCTTCGTTTTGCCTCATTGCCAAAACCTTCTTTTCTCGTCCGGCTATAAAATTGAATAATGTCTGCTTCGGGAGAAATATTCTTTGTGCGATAGCCATATTGCACTCCATCAAAACGGGCAAGATTGGAACTTGCTTCCGCGGTAGCAATTATGTAGTAAGTAGCTACTGCATATTCAGTATGGGGAAGGGAAATCTCTTTTACTTCTGCTCCTAAATCCTTTATTAAAACAATCGCCTCTTCTATTGCTTTTTTCACTTCTTTGTTTATCCCTTCTAAGAAATATTCACGCGGCATCCCTATCTTCATCCCTTTTATCTCTTTTACTAATGCACGGGTATAGTCAGGAACAGGTATATTTACCGATGTAGAATCTCTTTCATCGTAACCCGCAAGGACATTCATGAGAATTGCACAATCTTCAACATCTTTGGTAATTGGACCAATCTGGTCAAGGCTGGAAGCAAAGGCAACTAAACCATAGCGCGAGACCCTTCCATAGGTAGGTTTAAGTCCCACTACTCCACAGAGGCTTGCGGGTTGTCTGATTGAACCTCCGGTATCCGAACCTAAACTGGCTATGGTTTCATCACTGGCTACTGCGGCCGCGGAACCTCCACTGGAACCTCCTGGAACACAGGAAAGGTCCCAGGGATTATAAGTGGGCCCGTAAAAAGAGGTCTCACAGGAAGAGCCAAAGGCAAATTCATCCATATTTGCCTTACCAAAAAGGATTGCCCCTTCTTTTCTTAATCTTTCTATAACTGTGGCATCATAGGGCGGAGCAAATCCCGACAAGATTTTTGAAGCACAGGTGGTAGGTTCATTCCTTACACAAATGTTATCTTTAACAGTTATGGGAATTCCTTTTAACTTTCCATTTTTTTTAGAAATATTTTCCAATTCTTTTAAGATTTTTTCTTTATTAAGATAAACAAAGGCTTTTATTTTAGGTTCAATTTTTTCTATGCGGGAAAATAAAAAATTTACTACTTCTTCGGGGACTATTTTCTCTTCCTTATACAATTCTAAGAGTCTATGTATTTTTAAATTTTCTCTCTCAAGCATGCTACTCAATTATTTTGGGCACCTTAAATTGATTATTCTCTTTGACTATTGCCATTTCCATCACTTCTTTTATCCCCAGAGAAGGCTTGATTTCGTCCTGACGGAGAACATTTTTGAGAGGAAAGACTCCGGTGGTGGGCTCTATTCCTTCTACCTCTACTTCTTTTAATTTATTAATATATTCAAGGATGCGGTCCAATTGACGGGTATAATACTCTATTTCTTCCGGAGCGAGTTCAATCCTGGCTAATTTTGCAATATATTCTACTTCTTTAACGGTAATAACCCTTTTGCCTCTTTTCTAA
>JAMWCG010000115.1 GCA_023818555.1 Candidatus Omnitrophota bacterium | reverse complement strand
CAGTTTTGAATTATTATGTATTCTCCTACTAAACAAGAATTTTTGAAATTAGCCAAGCAGGGTAACCTCATCCCTGTCTCTCGGGAATTATTGGCAGACCTGGAGACCCCGGTCTCTGCCTTTATGAAACTCAATACAGAAGAATATTCGTTTTTATTAGAGTCAGTAGAGGGGCAGGAAAAGATTGCCCGTTATTCTTTTTTAGCCAGTGGAACAGATTTAATCTTTAAATCAAAAGGGGAAGAGGTGGAGATTATCGAGAAGGGAAGAAGAAGGAAATTACTTACCGGAGACCCCCTGGGAGAGATTAAAAAAATCCTGGGTAATTTCCACTATGTTTCCTTCCCAGGGCTTCCGCGTTTTTCTGGAGGTTTTGTGGGTTATATAGGTTACGAGATGATCAGATTCTTTGAAAAAATCCCTCCCCATAAGAAAGACGACCTCAATCTTCCGGATAGTTTTTTTATCCTTGCGGATAGTATTGTTATCTTTGACCATCTCCAACAGAAAATAAAGATTGTGGTTAATGCCTATATAGAGGATACTAAAAAGGCAGCAGCAGTTTATGAGCAGGCGACAAAAAAAATAGAAAAAATTATGGCAAAACTCAAAAGTCCTTTAAGCGAAGAAAAGAGTTAAGCGAAAGTAAAGAGAAAGACTCCCCTCCAATTTAGTTCAAACTTCACGCAGGGAACTTTCGCTAAAGCGGTAGAAACAGCTAAAGCATATATCCGGCAAGGAGAAATTATTCAGGTGGTGCTTTCTCAGCGTTTTGCAACTGAGTTTAAGGCGGAGAGTTTTTCTCTCTACCGTGCCTTACGCTCTATAAATCCTTCCCCTTATATGTATTATCTTAAATTTAAAGATTTTTTTATCGTGGGAGCTTCACCCGAAGTCTTTGTGCGTTGTGAGGAGAGGAGGGTGGAACTGCGTCCCATCGCGGGGACACGAGGCAGAGGAAAAGATGAGGAGGAAGATAGAATTTTAGAGGAGGAACTTTTAAAGAGCGATAAGGAACGCGCTGAGCATATTATGCTGGTAGATTTAGGGAGAAACGATTTAGGGAGGGTTTGTAAATATGGCACAGTTAAAGTCACTGAACTAATGGTTATTGAACGCTATTCCCATGTAATGCACATCGTTTCCAATCTCACAGGTAGATTGAGAGAAGATAAAGATATATTTGATTTGATAAAAGCAACTTTCCCTGCGGGCACCGTAACCGGCGCGCCTAAGATTAGAGCGATGGAAATCATTGCCGAGTTAGAAGAGCAGGCACGGGGCCCGTATGCCGGATGTGTAGGTTATTTTAGTTTTTCCGGTAATCTGGATTCCTGTATCACCATAAGAACTGTCATTGTCAAGAATAATCAAGCCTATATTCAAGCAGGGGCAGGGATTGTGGCAGACTCCCAGCCACATTTAGAATATCAGGAAACCGTCAATAAAGCTAAGGCAATGCTTAAAGCGGTTGCCCTGGCAGAAGAGGAGTTGACTTAGGAGGAATAAAGGAATATAATGATAATAAAGGAAGGGGGTGAAAGGTCTCGACTTAGGTTGTTTCGCTAAAAGATGCAAGCCGAGGTGGCAAGGAGGCCTCGTCCCGAAGGGATTCCGGTGCAGGACTCTAAGTTCTGCATTCGGGATAAAACACCTTGCAAATCTATAGCTGCCGACTACAGTCCGGTAGCCGAAGTCCTTCCTGCCTAATTACCAGGAAGGCCTCCTCTGAGATTTGTCTGTTGGTCTGAGAGGAGAAAATTAGACAGACTGCGCCTGCTCAGTTAGCTCTTGCAGGCAGGCAAAGACTGAAAGAGCTGGCGAGGCTTAATCCTGTCTATCGGAGTAAACCTCGTGAGAAAAAAAGATAGACTAAGCTTGTAGTATCTTTTAGTGAAAAACTTAAGGACGCGGGTTCGATTCCCGCCACCTCCATTTATAATGAAGTGCAAAATTTAAAAATCAAAAATCTAAATTTCTTGCTCATTACTTTTCACTTGCTACTGGCTACTTCCTTTTTCGGCTGTGCTACCTATCCGCGTCGGAAAGAGACCAAAGAGGCGGTTTTCCTTACAGAGAAGACTTTTCGTCTGGGGAGAACAGATTATGTTTATCTCCGCGACCTTTGCAGAGTATATGACCTTGCCTGGGAATGGGATGTCTTGGGGGAAAGGCTTACTTTATATCGCGAAGGACTAAAAGTCAGTTTAGCCCTGGGTTCTTCTTTTGCCTTGCTCAATGAGCAAATAATAGACTTAAAAGATAAACTGAGGATCCATAATAATGAAATCGCGGTTCCCTTTTCTCTCTCCTTAGAGATGGCAAAAATAATTTTTCCGCCTCCAAGGGTTATTTCGGGAATATATAAAATAAGACGAGTAGTCATTGATCCGGGGCACGGAGGGAGAGACCCGGGAGCAATTGGTCCGGGAGGGATTAAAGAGAAAGATGTGGTTTTGGAAATTGCTAAAAGATTGAAAAACTTTTTGGAGAATATGGGAATAGAGGTTATCCTTACCCGCGAGAGAGACCGTTTTGTTTCTCTCTGGAGGAGAACACATTTGGCAAATACTAAGCGGGCAGACCTTTTTATCAGTATTCATGCCAACAGTTCGCGCTATAGACAAGCAAGTGGTTTGGAAATTTATTATCTTTCTGACCGTATGGATGAATCCAGTAAAGCCTTAGCCCGCTTAGAAAATGCGGTATTAGAATTTGAGGAAGGTCAATTCTTTACTGAGAACACTGCTCTGGCTGCCACTCTCTGGGATATTGTGCAGACCCAAAATCGGGCACAGGCACTCCGTTTAGCCAAGCATATAGAAGATTGTGTGGGAATGATGGAGGATTTAGATAAGCGGGGAGTAAAGGGGGCAAATTTTTATGTTTTAAGAGGAGCAAATATGCCCGCGATATTGATTGAAACCGGTTTTATCTCTAATCTAATGGAAAGTAGAAGACTTGCCGACCCCGCTTATAGCCAAAAACTTGCAGAAGCCATTGGCAGGGGAATACTTGCCTACAAAGAAGAGTATGAGAAGACCGATGGTTTTACCCGCTAGAGACCGCAATCAAACTTTAAAACAATTAGCCCAATTGAAATGAGTGAGCGAAATCAACCGATAGGTATTTTTGATTCCGGAGTAGGAGGACTTACCGTGGTAAGGGAATTACAGAAGGTTCTCCCTCAAGAAAAATTTATTTATTTTGGAGATACCGCGCGGGTTCCTTATGGAAATAAATCTCCGAACACGGTGATAAAATTCAGTTTAGAAAATATCGTTTTCCTTCTTAAACAAAATGTAAAACTGGTGGTAGTTGCCTGCAATACCTCTTCCAGTCTTGCCCTTCCCTTCATCCGACAATATTTTCGCATTCCTATTGTGGGCGTGGTTAATCCGGCGGTGAGAGAGTCGGTATATGCTACCCGAAATATGCGGATTGGAGTAATTGGCACAAGGGCAACCATATCCAGTGGCGTATATGAACAAGAAATAAAGCGACTTGCCCCTACCATAAAGGTATTTACACAAAGCTGTCCGCTCTTTGTTCCTCTGGTGGAAGAGGGATGGTGGGAAGGAGAGGTAGTCTTGAATATCGCCCAGCGCTATCTTTTACCTTTAAAGGAAAAAACTGTGGATACGCTTATTCTTGCCTGTACCCATTATCCTCTTTTGAAAAAGGTGATTAAAGAAATTATGGGTGAAGAGGTTGCCCTCATTGACTCCGCAAGAGAGGTAGCCATAGAAGTGAGGAAAATTCTGGAAGAGGAGAATTTACTTTACCAGGGGAAAAGGAAAGAAAAAGAGATTATCTATTTTGTTACGGATAAATCAGAAGCGTTCAGGGAGATCGGTGAGAAATTTTTAGGGGGGAAAATAAAAGATATTTACGAGATAAAAGGAGGATAGATGTTTACTGTAGAAGTAGAACTCTCTTTCAGTTCTGCCCATTATCTACGGAATTATCAAGGAAAATGTGAGTCTTTGCATGGACACAACTGGCGCGTAAGGGCAACGGTGGAGGGTGAGTGTTTAGGAAAAGAAGGGATGCTCCTTGATTTC
>JAMWCG010000114.1 GCA_023818555.1 Candidatus Omnitrophota bacterium | reverse complement strand
ATTCTAAGCTCTCGGCAACACTCCTGGCTTTTCTTCGCAGGTCATCCATCAATCTTTCTTCGGTAAAACGAACTTGGAATATACCAAAGACAGTGAACACAACCGCAACTACGATTAAAATAGGTAAAATGAATAAAAGAATCCTTCTCATTTCATTGTCCTTTCAAAAAATAAAACCACCTCCTGCAAATGTTGCGGATGGCGGCCCGACCATCTAAGGATACCTCCGAAGATAGAAAGTATCTTCAGACCCAAATTAACTCGTTATTTGAATAATATTTTTCTCATTACAACAATTATTATAATTCAATTCTCTAATTAGTCAACCCTTTTCTCCTGAGCAAAATTTTGCCCCGTCGTTTTAGGCGTGGGACAGGAGGGACGCAAGAAGAAAATATATTGGGAATTATAATTTTGTTGATGAGCCATTGTTATGGTAGTAATCTTTAATGGAGCAGGATATTTGAAAAATAGCCTTTCGGGTATTCCTCACACGAAGAACACCTTTTGGTAAATTTCCCGCAAAATTTTTCTTTGTCCTATAGGAAAAGTGTTTCGGGGAAATACTCTCAAATGGTGCCGAGGGAGGGAGTTGAACCCTCACGTCCTTACGGACACCGGTTTTTGAGACCGGCCTGTATGCCTATTCCAGCACCTCGGCGGATCTGTAAGGCTTTGGGTGGCCCAATAATTGTAGAATAAATTATGGCTGTTTCTAATTCCTGTGAAGAGACTATTTCCTCTCTTTCTTCCGGGAAGATGGGTTTTATCTCCTGAGGTTTTATCTCTTTTTTTAATCGTTTTTCTTCAATTCCTTCCTTCTTTTCTTCCTCTTCTTTAGAGACAACTTCCAGAGGGATTTTTTCTTCCTGAGGCAAAGGGATTTCCTGCGTTCCTAAGATATCTTCTAAGGGGCTCTCTTCAGAAGTTTTTTCTTCCGGAGGAATTTTTCTTCGGCGCTCTAAGATTTGTCCCAGGGACTGTAAAATAAAGATAAAAAGAATAAAGAATAGAAAGATTAGATTTTCCATTCTGCTTTTCTCTGATTATTCTTTTTCCCTCTTCTTTTCTTCAGAAGGCTTCCCAATCCGTTCACGCATTTCTGTGTCTGCTTGGATATTTCTTAAGGTATAATAATCCATTATTCCTAATTTCCCTTCTCTAAAGGCATAGGCAATGGCTTTGGGAATTTCTGCCTCTGCCTCTACTACTTTTGCGCGCATCTCCTGAACCCTTGCCTTCATCTCCTGTTCCTGAGCCACTGCTAAGGCACGACGGGTTTCTGCACGCGCTTGGGCTACCTTTAGGTCTGCCTCTGCCTGGTCTGCTTGCAGTTGGGCTCCGATATTTTTCCCCACATCTACATCCGCAATATCAATGGAGAGAATCTCAAAAGCGGTTCCCGAATCCAGTCCTTTGGCTAAAACGGTTTTGGAAATTAAGTCCGGATTTTCCAGAACATTTTTATAACTCTCTGCAGAACCAATGGTGGTTACAATTCCTTCTCCTACCCGAGCAATGATGGTCTCTTCCGTGGCTCCTCCTACAAGTCGGTCAATATTGGCGCGCACGGTTACGCGTGCTTTTGCCTTCAATTCAATCCCATCTTTGGCTACCGCTGCTAAGACTCCTTCCTTGGGAGCATCAATTACCTTGGGATTAACTGATGTTTTTACTGCATCCAGGACATCGCGCCCGGCTAAATCAATTGCGCAGGCGCGTTCAAATTTTAAATCTAAGTTTGCTTTATCGGCGGAGATTAAAGCTTTAACTACCCGGATTACATCTCCTCCTGCCAGATAATGTGCTTCCAGACCATCTAATTTCACGGAAAGTCCGGCTTTGTGAAGCATAATTAGACTGGGAACAATCACTCGTGGGTCGACATTACGCAGACGCATTCCAATGAGGCTGAAGATAGAAATTCTTACCCCTGCTGCCACGGCAGCAATCCAGAGCCTTACCGGGATAAAATAGCCGAAAAGAAAGAGCGTGGCAATAATAACTATGGCAATAATAAGTACCGGCATCTTTCACCTCCCCCTTTTAAGTTGCTTCTTTTACCACTACGCGATTTCCTTCCGTCCTTACCACCAAAACTGATTTATCTTTCTCAATAAATACTCCTCCTTCAGAGATTGCCTCTATTCTTTTCCCTTCAATTAGACAGAGACCAATGGGACGCAGAGGAGAAAGAGTCCTTCCTCCTTTATTAATCAATTCACTTAAATTCCCTTTATAGGGTTTAAAACCTGCTTCTTTAGTTTCCTGCTCTTCCAGACGAAGCTTTTTCCAAAAACTTGTTTTGGGAAAGAGTTTCCAAGATAAAATTATAAGAATTAAACTCCCTGCAGAGACAGTCAAACCTAACCATAAATTCAATCTTGTATAGGAAAAATAGGAGGCAAGAATTAAAGAAATAATTCCACTTATTCCTAAGACTCCAAAACCAGGGATAATTAAAATCTCAATGGCTAAAAGAACATAACCCAAAAGAATTAAAGTTAAAACCAGTAGCCAGTTAGGCATCTTCCTTTAATTTAACGATTATTCTATTTCCTTCTACACTCACTACCTCTATTTCTTTATCCTTCTCAACAAACTCACCTTCAGCAATTACATCAAAAATTTTTCCTGAAAAATCTGCTTTACCAGTCGGTCTTAAGGGAGTAATCGTTTTACCTATTTTACCGATTAAATTCTCTTGCGTCAAATCAATTGTGGTATAACCTCCTTCCTGTGTTTCTCTTTCCTGTAAGATAATTTTTCTCCATAATCCCGTTTTGGGGAAGAGGTTAATGGATAAAAGAATAATTACCAGGGTAGCGAAGAAGGAATAGACAACCACCTGGAATGCCTGGAGGAGTTCTATCTTAGGAGTGTGTAAGGGATGTTTAATCAAGGCAAGGAAAATACTGACTAAAAGAAGTATTCCTCCCGAGATTCCTGCAATACCAAATCCGGGGATGACAAAAATCTCTAAAAAAATTAAAATAACTGCCAGGGTAAAGAGGAGAATTTCTGTCCAGTTTGCCAATCCCACAAGATAATGACCCCAGAAAAATAAAGCCAGAGAAATCACTCCCAAGGTTCCTGCCAGTCCCCAGCCGGGGATTTTTATTTCAAAAATAATTCCTAAGAAACCCAAGGTTAAAAGTAAGGAACTGACAATGGGATGAGTAAGAAAACGCACCAAATTTTCTGACCAGGTAGGTTTGGGCTCAAATATTTCTTCTTTTTCTAAGTTTAAAAGAGTCAGTAAACTCTTGCGGTTGGAGACAATCTCTTTGGCTAATCCTAACTCCTTTGCCTCCTCGGCCGTAAGATTAAGCAGTTTCCCCTTTTCGGTGATAGTTTTGATTACCTTTATTTTTTCTTCTCCCAATTCTTTTCTTTTTTCCTCTATTTCTTCAGAAGTAAGGATATAATTTTTATTTTCTATACTTACAAATTTTAATTCCACATCCTTATCTACAAAGGCTTCCGCCAATTTAGGATTATGTTTATTTGCTTCCGCAGTGGCTTTAAATTTTGCCCTCAAAGCAGAGATAGTTTTCTCGTCCTTCACCTCTTCTTCTACTCCCATTCCTATAGCGCGTGGTTCTGCCGAGCCAATGCTTGAACCAGGACTCATATAGATTTCTTCACAGGCTAAAGAAATTAGGGCACCTGCGGACCAGGCTTCAGCGGAAATAAATGCTTTTGTGGGTATGGGTTTGAGTTCCTCTAAGGATTTAACAATTTCTCCTACTGCATCTAACCTTCCCCCAAAGGTATCAATCTCTACAATCACCAAAGAGACATTTTCTTTTTTTGCCTCCTTTACTACCCGTTTCACGAATCCCGAAAGACCTAAGTCAATCACTCCCTTAATGGGGAGAATAAAAATTTTTTCCTGAGTTGCCTCCAGGAAAGTAATTAAAGGAGTAAGTAGTAAATAACAAATGGTAGAGAAGATAAAAAACCTATGTAATCTTTTAATAATCTGGCTCATCGCAACATATAATATAACACTATTGAGATTTGTTTGTCAATCTTATTGACAGGAGAAACTATTTTTGCTATTTTATAAT
>JAMWCG010000113.1 GCA_023818555.1 Candidatus Omnitrophota bacterium | reverse complement strand
TTAAATTTAAAGCCCGTAAGGAAGCTTTTAACACTGTCCCCAGGTCTACCTTCCTTTCAAAGCGATAGGAAGATTCCGTAATTAAACCCAATTTTTGGGATGCACATCTTACCGTAAGGGGGTCAAAATAAGCGCTTTCCAAGAGAATCGTTTTTGTCTCTCTGCTTACCTCTGTATCTTTACCTCCCATGATCCCCGCCAGTGCTATCGGTTTTGTCTTGTCAGCAATTATGAGCAGGGAGTTATCCAAGCTGCGCCTTTCCCCATCTATGGTGATAATGGTTTCTCCGACCTTTGCTCTTCGCACAATGATTGTCCCTTCTTCTATTTTTTCATAATCAAAAGCATGCATTGGCTGGCCGGTTTCCAGAAGGCAATAATTGGTAATATCTACCACATTATTTACTGGTCTTAAACCTACTGCAAGGAGTCTTTTCTGTAGCCAGGAAGGGGAAGGTTTGACTTCCACATTTTCAATTACCCTGCCCACATAACGCAGACAAGCCTTTTTGTCTTCAATTTTTATCTTCAGGGCCCTTTTGCTGGTTAGAGGATGGGGTAGATTTTTTATCTCAGGGAGCCTTAGCTTTGTGCCCGTAATTGCTGAGATCTCACGGGCAATCCCGACCACACTCAACCAATCAGGACGATTGGTAGTCACTTCCACTTCCAATACCCAATCGTCTTCAAACTTCTCCAAGGAAACCACTTCCAACCCCGCCATAGTCAGTTTCTCTGCCAGAACCTGAGGTGGTTTTTTTATCTCTACATAATCCTTAAGCCAGTTGTAGGTTACCTTCATAATCTCCTAAAAATTATTTCTATTATGTATCAAAATTGTCTCAGAAATCTAAGGTCATTTTCAAAGAATAAGCGAATATCTTCAATCCCATACTTTAGCATGGTCATACGCTCTACGCCCATTCCGAAGGCAAAACCTGTATATTTATACCGAGGATAACCTGCGGAACGAAAAACCCAGGGATGAATCATTCCCGCACCTAAGATCTCCAGCCAACCTTTTCTTCCACAGACACGACAGCCTTTACCTTTACAGATAATACAGGAAATATCTGCTTCCACCGAAGGCTCCGTGAAAGGGAAAAAATGGGGTCTAAAACGCATCTTTATCTCTTTATTAAAAAACCTCTGAGCAAAGGAGAAAAGCACTCCCTTGAGATCCGAAAATCTTATCTTTTCATCCACCGCGAATCCTTCAATCTGATGGAACATGAAAGAGTGACTAGCGTCCACCGCATCGGGGCGATAAACTCTGCCTGGGGAAACTATCCTTAGAGGAGGTTTAATCTTCTCCATTACCCGCACCTGAACAGTAGAGGTCTGACTACGCAATAAGTATCTCCCGAAGGCTGAGTCTCTCGGTAATTCCAAATAAAAAGTATGGAAAGCTTCTGTGGCAGGGTGTTCGGGAGGAATATTTAGAGCAGTAAAATTGTAATACTCATTTTCTATCTCCGGACCCTCTACTGCGACAAAACCTAAATTTTCGAAAATCACCAAAATATCTTCTATGGTCTGGGTTAAGATATGTTTCCTCCCTATCTCAAAGTAAATTCCCGGTAAAGTCAGGTCAACTCCTACTGTTTTTCTGCCTGCAGCTAATGCGCTTTCTTTTTCTTTTATCTCCTTTGCCATCCTCTCCTTAAGCTCATTAAGCATCTTTCCCAAAAGCGGTCTCTGGGTAATCTCTACCCGGGATAGTTGAGAAAATAATTTATCCAGAATTCCCTTACGGCCTAAATATTTTACCCTTACTCTTTCCAGTTCCACGGGAGATTTGACCTCCCCCATCTCCACAAAAAACCCTTTTTCTATTTCCTTAATTTCTGTTTCCATTTCTTCCGCTCCAGGAAATTCCGCAAGATAATGCCCAGAAAAAGAAAAAAGCCGGAAACAAAAAGACGCTTTACCCATAATTTTTGTAATAAAGGCATCTCCTCTTCTTTCTGAAATCCTTCTCTAATTACCTCTACTTTTTCCGCATGGATATCCATATCCCCTCCGTGAGTTAAGCAGTGCGCAGAGAAGATTCCTTCTACTTTTAAAAAATCTCCGGTCAATTTGTAATTCCCTAAAAATTTTATGGAAGGGAGTTTCCCTTTTACAACAAAAACTCCTAAGGCATAATCTCCATCTTTGAGATTGAGCCAAACCCCTTCTTTTCTCTCCATTATATCTCCGACTACTTCTCCCTGATAGACTATTCTTTTGCCCGCATATTCCTTGGGATTTTTGATTAATTCCTGACTGGAAATAACCTGAGCAAAAGAAAGGGTGGTCATTTTCAAGTAGCAAGCAGTAAGTAAAACCAGTGCTAATCTATCTTTTTTCTCTCTCTCCATCTCTATCTATTTCCCTCGCATTAAAGCAATGAGAAATCCCATTAAAGTAAATATTGCCACAAATTCCAAGCGGCCAATCCACATCTGAAAAATATAAGTCAGCTTTAAAATTGTCGGCATAGCCGGGGAAGTAATCCCACAGGAAAGTCCTACATTGGCAGCTGCCGATGTAGATTCAAAAAGAGATTCTAAGAAAGGATAACCGCAGAGCATTCCCATAATTGCTCCCAAAACATAAAGCATAAGATAGGCTAAAAATATAATTGCTGCTGAACGCACATGACGGTCTTCCAAGATTAAATCGCGAATGTGATGAAATTTTTCTACCAATATGGTATTATCAGGAAGCATGAGCTGTTTTACATCTTGAATAAATGCTTTAAAGACTAAGCCTATTCTCAATGCTTTAATTCCACCTGTCGTAGAACAGGCTGCTCCTCCTAATCCCATGGCTATAATAACTCCCACCATGGCTAACCCAGGCCAGGCTTGAACAAATTCAAAAGGAGAAACAGTCATATAGCCTGTCCCCGTATGCCCAGAAATGAGATGATAAAATCCCTTCCGAAATAAAGCTACTGCTTCCGGATAAACCCTTATTTTAGCCAGTCCTATCGCCACTAATAAAAAAGTAAAAATAACTGTAAAGAAAAAAGTCCTAATCTCAATATCCCGCCAGAATTCTTTTCTTTTCCCTATCCAGAGGCTATAATGTAAATTAAAATTAATTAATCCCAAAAACATCATAAAAATGGTGGCCAGTTCAAAAGGGAAACTATGGTAATATAAAATATTTTGAGAATGAGGAGCAAATCCTCCCGTGTCAAAGGCAGCCATAAAAATCCATAATCCATGAAAAAAAGCACGCTTTAGAGAAATCCCCTCTAAGCAGGCAATACCTCCTAAGATTAGACTTCCTAAAATAAGATAGAAAATACTCACTACCCAAATGAATCTTGCTGTCTCAATTACATTGGGGAAAATTTTCTCTTCCCTTGCCTCTCCCACATATATTTTAAGGATACCTCCTATCCCTCTTCCTAAGAAACTCAAAGCCATAATAATTACACCCTGACCGCCAATAAACATCATTTGATGTCGCCACATCTGATGTGCCATAGAAAGATGGTCAAGGTCCTGTACCAAGGTAAGCCCGGTAGTAGCAAAACCACTCATCGCATCAAAGACACTATCTAAGAAACTCCTCCAGTGTCCACTTAAATACAAAGGGATGGCTCCTAAGATTGGCATCAATAACCAAGTCAGAGAAACAATCACCATGGCATGCATCCAGCGTAATTCTTTCTCTATTTTGAAAAAGAGAATTAGAAAAAATCCTAAATTGAGAAATATCCCTAAAGAGAAGAGATAATCTATCTGGGGAGCTTTTTCTTGGAAAAAAATTGCCGTAAAAAATGGCAGAAGAAGAGAAAGTCCCACCGCTACCGTTATCCTTCCAATATAATACAAAACCAATCGGATATCTTCTATTTTTGGTTTAATTAACATAAACTAAAAAACTTTGAACAAAACCACACCTATAAGAAAAGAAAAAAATAAGAGGGAAAAATAAAAAATAAATATAGTAAGGATCCCCTTGATTATGTTGAACATCCGGTAATAACTCATATCTTCCCTACCAAATATTCCAAAAGCTGTTTCTCATTTTCCACTGTCGTGAGCGCAATCACATCATCGCGCGGTTCTAAGACTGTTTCTC
>JAMWCG010000112.1 GCA_023818555.1 Candidatus Omnitrophota bacterium | reverse complement strand
TTAAAACGGTGGATGGTTGGAGGGTTAAAGAGGAGGAAAGAGTTTTTTTTATTTTGTTAATTAAATTCTACAATTTTTGAATTAAAAAAAGATTAAAAAAAGATTAAAATTTTCTAATTTTTATATAGGAGGGCAAAAAGAATGGAAGAGGCAAAAAAGCTCAGTGAGGAGGAATTTGTAATTCAAGCGATAAAAAAACTGAGAAAGGAACCCTACCGAGGAATCCATAGTGTTTACAGTGGATTTAATGAAGCTTTTAGGAAATATTTTGGGACAAATCCCGTCGAGGCTACTAATCGATTGGCTGCTGAAGGGAAGATAGAGACCCGTCCATTTAAAGGTGGTGTTATGTTATTTCTTCCAGGGGAGGCACCTAAAAGGCCTTCAGCCGAAGAGATCATCAAGATTATTTTGGGTGATGAAAATAAGAACCTTTCAGAGGAAGAATTCGTTATTGAAGGGATCAAAAAATTGAGAAGGGAACCCTATAAGGGCATAAACAGTGTTATAAGTGGGTTTAATGAAGCATTTCGAAAATATTTTAATAAAGATCCGATCACCATTACGAGCAAAATGGCTGAAGAAGGAAAGATAGAGATCCTCCCTCTAAAAGGGGCAAAAGGAATTATGCTTTATTTATCAGGAGAGGGACCAAGAGGTCGAAAGACAGAAGAAGCTCTTAAAAAGATATTAGAATAATTGTTGAGTGAGTTATCTCCTTTTTTTAGTGCTATATTAGAAGGAGAATTAAATGCTGGTTTATAAGGTTTATTATAAAAACTACAAGCTTAAAAAAGGTGAGTTGTTGGGTATATTAATAGAAAGGAGGAAAGATTTAAGAGGACAAAATCAGATTGAGTCAGGTCTGAAATGGGCAAAATTGGTATTTGGTCGTTTGGTAGAGGACAAAAAACAGCTATTTGTGGTTCCAAAAGAGTTAAAGATAGGTCTTAAGACCCGATGGTTAGTTGAAAGAGGATTTATTACAAAGGATGAGTTGGTTGAACTCAATAAGCTCGTCGAATAGTTAACATAAAACTCACACTGAGTTGGAACTCCAACCAAATAAATCCTGCATAATTCCTATACCCACTGCTTGATGAAGTCCCGTTGGCTGATGATTGACCCATTAATGAAAAGAGATCATAACTAGTTGAACTTAAATCCCCACCCCCACCTGAAAAAACATCTAACCCAATTTTATAAACCCTCTCCCCGGGGAGATGGAATTATATGGAAGTCATCTCCTACTACTCGGAGATGGAATGAGAGAAAAACCTCTCTTTTCCCCTCCTTTGTAAGGATCTCTCTATTTTCCCTCCCTTTTAAGGAGGGGTTAGGGGAGATTACATCTTTTATCAAACCTACGAGCAGAATAGGCAGAAAAACGAGCATTATCCAGGGTTCCAGAAGTAATATCCGAAGCACTGTGGGTATGACTGCCAATTGTTTCAACCGTCTGAGCTGTGTTTGCCCGAAACGCATAACCAACACTTGTTAATGGTATTCGAGGCGTCATCTCTGAATCAGAGCCTACCTTCACCCCAAGATAATAAGGTTTATCAAATGCCAAATTCACAGGATTATTATCCCCCAAATTAACACTATAGATCCCTTGGTTCACATTAACACTTTGTGTTTCACTCCAGAGAGCAGTACCCCCAGAGGAAACATCATAAATCGAAAATAGAATCGATACCGTTCCATTTACGGGATTTCCTCCTGAATCTGTAAGATAACCCTGATAGTTTATCTTGTGAGGAATCTGGGTAAAACCAGGAGTGATGAAGAAGGTTAAAAAGAAGAATATAAAAACTAAAATACCTAAAAACCCTTTTACTCTAATCCTTGTTTTCATCTTTTTGTCCTCCTTCTCTAAAAAATTCACGTAGCGCATAGCTTATTAAATCTTTTAACCCTCACCCTGACCCTCTCCCCTTAAGGGGAGAGGGAATAGGATTGAATTTATCTCCCCTTACGGGGAGAGAAAATAAAAAGAATCTCTCCCCCTGCAGGGAAGGGAATAAGAAAAGAGTCTCTCTCCCAAAGGAGCGAGGGAATAGGAGAAAATTCCTCTCGTCCTGCGGAGAGATGGAATAGGACGGAATTCCTATCACATTACAGTGGAGTTCTTTCTTCCCTTTAACAGATAGAGTAGAATTATTTCCCCCTTCAATGGATTTAAATAAATTTTTATTTGTTTAATTTTGATTCAAATTTATTATCAATTTTAAGGCTTGTCAATAAATTTTTTTGATGTGTCAAATGCTGTAAGATAGCGTAAAATCAAATAAAATTTTAATATAATCTATGATTTTTAAAAGGTACAAAAATATAAAAGATTTTGTTTTGATTTTTATTCATTTCCATGGTAAAAATGAATTATGGATTCGTTAAAATATCAAAGGAGGGGAAGGAATGAAATGTTATGTTTGTGCGAAGCAGGGGTTAGAGGAAGAGGCTGTGGCTATCTGCATTGTTTGTGGTATGGGGCTCTGTTTGGGACATGCCTTTAAGGAAGAATTGTTAGTAAAGGATATTGTTGACTGGGGCTTGGGAGAAGAAAAGATTACCTATCCAAACAAATTGCCTCGATTCATATGTGCTGAATGTAAATTAGCAATAGAACAGAGAAAGAAGATAGGAGTAAAATGAAGAAGAAGATTTTAATTGTAGAAGATGAGGAAGGGTTGAGGCTTCTTTATGAAGAGGAACTTAAGTCAGAGGGCTACGAGGTAATAACAGCAAAGAACGGCAAGGAGGCAATCGAAAAGCTTGAAGAAGGAAAGCCTGATCTGGTCATTCTTGACATAGTCATGCCTGTAATGAATGGGATGGAAGCCCTTGGCAAAATCCTTGGAAAGGATAAGAAGATTCCAATAATTCTCAATTCATCTTATCCTGGCTATAAAGAAAATTTCATGAGTTGGGCTGCTGATGCCTATATTACAAAATCGGTTGATTTAGATGAGTTAAAAAACAAAGTAAAGGAACTTTTGGAAAAGGGCAGGTCAAGATGAAGCATGTCTTGGCAATGGTCTTGGCAGGTGGTCGAGGGGAGAGGCTGTATCCTCTTACACGAGATCGTGCAAAGCCTGCTGTTCCTTTTGGGGCAATTTATAGGATCATTGATTTTACACTATCGAACTGTATTAATTCAAATATTCGAAAGATCTACATACTTACACAATATAAATCCATCTCTCTTGAAAGGCACATTAAATTGGGTTGGAATATTCTTCCTCCAATCCTTGGAGAATTCATCGGTTTGATACCAGCCCAGCAAAGGATAAATGAACAATGGTACCAGGGGACAGCGGACGCAATCTATCAAAATATTTATACCCTTCAAGAGGAAAAACCCCAAATGGTCTTAATCCTTTCTGGAGATCATGTTTATAAGATGGACTACCAAAAAATGATTAATTTTCACATTGAGAAGGATGCCGATCTAACTGTTGCAGCAATCCGTATGAATCGTAAATACTCAAAAGACTTCGGAGTCATTGAGATTGACCGTAATTGGGAAATTATAGGATTTCAGGAAAAACCTGAAGAACCCAAGACCATTCCAGAAGATCCTGAAGCGATCCTTGCTTCGATGGGTATTTATATATTTAAGACAGAGATTTTGGTGAAAAGATTGATCGAAGATGCTCGTTCAGAGTCGACACATGATTTTGGGAGAGATATTATTCCTTCAATGATTGGGAAAAATCGTGTATTTGCTTTTGACTTTCTTGAGGCTGATCCTGGAGGAATTGGGTACTGGAGAGATGTTGGAACAATCGATGCCTACTATGAGGCAAATATGGATCTTGTATCTGTGTCGCCTAAATTAAATCTTTATGATCCGAACTGGCCTATCCTGACCTATCACCCCCCTTATCCTCCAGCAAAAACAGTACATGATGAGCAGGGAAGGGTTGGGACAGCAATAAATTCTATCATTTCAAGCGGATGTATAATTAGTGGGGGCAGTGTTAAACGGTCAATTCTCTCTCCCAAGGTTATGATTCACAGCTATGCCGAGATTGAGGATTCCATTTTATTGGATGGGGTTGATGTTGGAAGATATGCCAAAATAAAGAGGGCAATCATCGATAAGGGTGTTAAGATTCCA
>JAMWCG010000111.1 GCA_023818555.1 Candidatus Omnitrophota bacterium | reverse complement strand
CTGATGCGGAATTTATGGGGAAGGCTAATCTTATTTTTTATCCGCATCTCCAATTCCTGGGGGTTAATCCCAGGTATTTCCCCTTCTTTCTCAAGCTCCAGAGAAAAAATTTCCACCTCTCCTTTCCCATAAAACTCCTTCTCCATCCTTTCCGCGAGATTCTTTGTATCCACCCATGCCCAGGGACACCAGCGCGTCCCTGGACAGGAAACAATCGCTCTTATCCTCGCCCCTGTTACAGAAATATCTAAACCAACTTTCTCCAATTCCTCTTTTAACAAATAAACATTTTCTTGAGGCAGATGCGGTATTTCTATGCCCTGCCGTGCTGTCAAATGCACCATATCCTGGCCATATCTCTTTGCTAATTCTGCTATTTTTAAGAGTTGTTCGGAATTCAACATCCCCAAAGCAGTCTTTATCCGCACACAAAAAAGCCCCTTTTGCCTCTCTTTAAGATAGGCTAAACCTTCTAACTCTTTTAAACTTAAGGAAACATTCTTCATTTTGATTTTATATTTTACCAAAAATTTAAAAAATATCTACTAAAACTTGAATCAATACTACTCCCAGATGAGACATATCGCTGTTCTCATATAGCGAGGTAAGGAATGCAGTTCTATATCCTGAGGTAGGTATCTATATGGTGGGCACACTCTCTTCCTTCATAAATCGCCCAGACAATTAAAGATTGTCCCCTGCGCATATCCCCACAAGCAAAAACCTTTTTCCGAGAAGTCATAAATTGAAGATTAGTTTTAATATTACCTCGTTCATCCAATTCTAAATTTAACTTTTCAATTAATCCTTCTTTTTGAGGGTATAAAAAACCCAATGCTAAAATTACTAAATCTGCCTCTATCTCAAATTCTGTCTCAGGTATTTCTTTTATCTTAAAGCAACCAACCGCATCTTTCTCAAAATTTACCTTTACACAGACTAATTTTTTAACCTTCCCATTTTCACCCAAAAATTTTTTGGTTAAAATCTGCCAGTATCTTTGACAACCTTCTTCATGACTTGAAGTAGTCTTTAATAAGAGAGGATAACTTGGCCACGGGCAGTTTGAACTCCTTTTTAAAGGTGGTTGAGGAAGAAGTTCAATCTGGATTATCTTTTTTGCTCCTTGACGATTGGCTACCCCTATACAGTCGCTTCCGGTATCTCCTCCTCCGATGATTACTACTCTTTTATCTTTTGCATCGATCAAATCTCCTTCTGGAATGGTTTCTCCCGCCACCCTTCTATTTGCTTGGGTAAGATAGTCTAAAGCAAAGTAAATTCCTTTAAGATTTCTCCCCTCTATCTTTAAATCTCGGGGAATACGGCATCCTCCTGAGAGCACCAGAGCATTAAATTCTTTAAGAAGTTTACCAACCTTTATATCTTTCCCTACCTCTATATTCTTAACAAATTCAATTCCTTCTTTTTTAAGAATTTCTAACCGTCTATCTAATACCCATTTTTCTAATTTAAAATCAGGAACTCCATGGCGTAGGAGCCCTCCAAAATTATTGTCTTTCTCAAAAACAACCACCTTATGCCCTTTTCTATTTAACTGTTCTGCACAAGACAGACCAGCAGGACCTGAGCCCACAATGGCTATTTTTTTCTTTGTGCGTTTTAAGGGAGGGTTTGGCTTTACATAGCCATTTTTAAAAGCATACTCAATAATGGCTAACTCATTTTCCCGAATAGTAACCGGCTCATCGTTTATCTCTAAGGTGCAGGAATATTCACAGAGAGCAGGACATAACCTCCCGGTAATTTCTGCAAGATTGTTAGTGAGAGAAAGCAACTGATATGCCTTATACCATTCTTTTCGGGAGACTAAATCGTTCCATTCTGGAATGTAATTACCCAAAGGACAACCCCAATGACAGAAAGGAGTCCCGCAATCCATACAGCGCAAGGTTTGCCTCTCTACATCTTCGTTTGAAGGTAATAAAGCAACTTCTCGGTAATCTCTAATCCGTTCCATAACTGGACGGTATACCTGGTCCTTTCTTTTGAATTTTAAAAATCCTCTTATCTCAGCCATCGCTAACTTCTATAAATTCCGGTTTTACCTCTACGGGTTTTCTTTCCAATATCCTCTTATATTCAAGAGGCATCACCTTAATAAATTTTTTTATTTCTAAAGAGAAATTCTTTAAAAGATAATCTGCTTTTTTACTCTTTGTATATTTACAATGATTAAAAATGAGCTTCTTAACCATCTCTATATCCTCTTCCTTTAGTTCCTCCAATTCCACCATCCCTTTATTATATCTTAAAGAGAATTTATTGTCCTCAGCGTAGACATAGGCAATACCACCCGACATACCAGCAGCAAAATTCTTCCCGGTCTTACCTAAAATTACTACCCTTCCCCCGGTCATATATTCACAACCGTGGTCCCCTACCCCTTCTACTACTGCATAAATTCCCGAATTTCTAATACAGAATCTCTCTCCGGCAATTCCAGAAATATATGCTTCACCTGAGGTGGCTCCATAAAAACAGGTATTCCCAATAATAATATTTTCTTCCGGAGAAAAATTTGCTCTCTGTGCTGGATAGATGATAATCTTACCTCCCGAGAGTCCTTTGCCTACATAGTCATTTGCATCTCCTTCTAACTCTAAGGTTATTCCTTTTGCCAAAAAAGCACCAAAACTTTGTCCAGCACTTCCTTTAAATTTAATTTTAATTGTATCTTGGGGAAGACCGTCCTCTCCATAGAGTTTAGTTATTCTATAACTTAACATAGCTCCCGTTGTCCGATCGCTATTTCTTATCGGTAGTTCTAAGTTGACCGGGGTTTTCTTCTCCAAAGCCTCTTTACAGAAATCAATCAGTTTCAAATCTAAGACCTTGTCTATCCCGTGCTCCTGGGTTTTTATACAGTAAATTCCTGTATCTTTATCTACCGGTGGCTTATATAAAATTTTTGCTAAATCCAAGGTCTTTGCCTTTGGGTGTAAAATTTCTTTATTTATTTCTAACAAATCAGTCCTGCCAATTAAATCTTCTATTCTTCTTACTCCCAATTCTGCCATAAGCAAACGAATCTCTTCCGCTACAAATCTAAAATAATTTTCAATATACTCGGGTTTTCCCCTGAATCTTTCTCTCAAACATTCCTCTTGTGTAGCAATCCCAACGGAGCAATTATTAAGATGGCAGTGCCTCAGCATCACACAACCTAAAACTACTAAAATCACACTCCCAAAACCAAACTCCTCTGCACCTAAGATAGAGGCAATCACTACATCCTTCCCGGTAAGAATTTTCCCATCCACCTGTAGTCTTACTCTCTCTCTCAAGTTCTGACAGACAAGTACCTGTTGTGTCTCAGCTAAACCTAACTCCCAGGGAAGCCCGGCATGTTTTATGGAACTTAAAGGTGAGGCACCGGTTCCCCCATCGCCACCCGAGATTAAAATTATATCTGCATGCCCTTTTGCAACACCGGCAGCAATTGTCCCGACACCAATCTCAGAAACTAACTTTACACTAACCAGCGCCTGGGGATTAGCATTCTTTAAATCAAAGATTAACTGTGCCAGGTCTTCTATAGAATAGATGTCGTGATGTGGAGGAGGAGAAATCAGAGTAACTCCAGGAGTGGTATAACGTGTTTTAGCAATCTCTATACTTACTTTATGTCCGGGGAGTTGACCTCCTTCCCCAGGTTTTGCACCCTGGGCAATTTTTATCTGAAGTTCTTTAGCGTTAACTAAATAATTTATAGTAACACCAAATCTACCGGAAGCAACCTGTTTTGTGGCACTACAGAGACTATCTCCGTTAGGTAGAGGAATAAATCTCCGGGGGTCTTCACCTCCTTCTCCGCAATTAGACCTTGCTCCTAACCGATTTAATGCAATCGCAATAGTCTGGTGTGCTTCTTTACTAATTGAACCAAAACTCATTGCTCCGGTAACAAAATGCTTAATGATTGATTCCGCCGGCTCAACTTCAGATAAAGGAATTCCCCTTTTCTTTTTGAACTTAAATAAACTCCGCAGAGTGGTCAGATGACCTTCTTGATTATTGATAGCCTGCGCAAATTCAAGATATTTTTTAAAATCGTTATTTCTTACTGCCTGTTGTAAAAGAGAAATTGTCTGCGGATTCCAGAGATGATACTC
>JAMWCG010000110.1 GCA_023818555.1 Candidatus Omnitrophota bacterium | reverse complement strand
TACATTGGTTGATTGGTTACCCCTTTCCTGCGCCATTTTATTTTGTGGAGTCGATCTGCATGATACGATTTTTGTGGCCCCTCCTCGCTTCGCCCGCTTCTCGCTTTGCGAGAGACCTTTGGTGAAGCGCGCGAAGCGAGCAAAGAACACCGTTCACCTGTACCAGTATCAAAGGTGGTGCTTTTCTCACCAAAGGTGAAAAAACTTTTTCTCCAAATTCTTCCTCAAACTGCAGGGTAGGATTAGGAAGAAGATAGAATTTTATAATCCTTTCTAAGGCAATCACACTGGCATGGACTTCTAAGGGGTTTTTAGACTTTTCCTTCCGTAAATCAATTTGGTCAGCCAGCCAATTAGAGATATTAAAGAGAGATTGTTGAGAAAGATTCTTTAAGAATTCTTTCAATTCTTCAGGTAAATGATGATTTTTTATAATAAATTCTTGGTTTTCTTTTTTATGAAAGATAGTTTTAAATTTCTCTAAGTCCATGTTTAAAAATTTTATGCGCCGGCAGACAAACTGCGGAGGTAAAGGCAATTTATAGAGAAATTCCCCTCCTTCTATATTTAAACCTATTTTCCCTAAGAAAACAAGCAAAATTATTCTCTTTCCCATTTTAACTTTTCTTAAGGAAATATAACACAATTTTATAAAGTTGTCAAGGGGGGCAATTTTTGATATATTTTTTAAGATGAAACTGGAAGATTTTAATTATCAGTTACCTAAGGAATTGATCGCCCAGTTCCCTAAAGAAAAACGGGAGGAAGCGCGCCTTTTGGTATTGGAGAGAAAAACCGGCCGGATAATTCACCGAATTTTTCGGGAAATCGTGGATTATTTAAATCCCGGAGACACGGTAGTTTTAAATGATACTCAGGTTATTCCGGCAAGATTATGGGGTGTACGGGAGAAAACTAAAGGGAAGATAGAAGTTTTTCTTCTGGAGAAAAAAGATGAAAGCACCTTTAGCGTTCTCTTTAAGAGCCGGGGAAAGTTCTCTGAAGGAGAAAGGGTCATTTTTAAAGATAATCTTCTCTCGGGGATAATCCTGAGTAAAGATGAGGATGGTTTGAGGCTGTTTAAATTTGAAGAAAAAGAAGATTTACTCTGGGAAAAGTTGAATAAAATTGGAGAAATTCCTCTTCCACCCTATATAAAAAGAAAACCCTTAGAATTAGATAAAGAAAGATATCAAACAGTTTATGCAAAAAAAGAGGGAGCAGTGGCTGCTCCTACAGCAGGCTTACACTTTACTAAAGAATTGTTAGAAAAGATAAAAGAAAAAGGAGTAAATATTGTCTATGTGACCCTGCACATAAACTATGCTACTTTTAATCCTGTAAAGGAGGAAAATATTGAAGAGCATAAGATGTATAAAGAGTATTACGAATTTCCCGAAGAGACGGCTCAGATTATTACTGAAACAAGAAAGAAAGGTAAGAAAATTTTGGCCGTAGGCACCACTTCTTGCCGTGTTTTAGAAACCGTCGCTAATATTTCTTCCCAGCATCAGAGCAACCTAAATTTATCTGCGCATAGTGGGCTTACGGATCTTTTTATTTATCCTCCTTACAATTTCAAACTCACCGATATGCTTTTAACCAATTTTCATTTTCCTAAATCTACACTTTTGATGTTGGTGGCTGCCTTTTGTGGCTCAGACATCTGGAAGAAAGCCTACCAGGAGGCAATTAAAGAAAGATATCGCTTCTATTCCTATGGTGATGCCATGCTTGTAATTTAGTAACCAATTTTCTTTAATTCCCCAAATTTTTCTGATATAATTAAAAAAAATGTATAAAAAATTTTTCTTACTTATATTTTTATTGGCCGTGATGGTGGGAATCATTCGCTTTCTTGAACAACTGGCTATCTATTGCAATAATCGGGGGATGAAATTACTGGAAAAGGGAGACTATAATTTAGCGATAGATTATTTTCAAAAAAGTCTAAGAGTTAAGCCGAATTTTCCTGAAGCACATTATAACTTAGGAGTTATCTTTGAGGAAAGATACAATTATGAGGAGGCAATTGATGAATATAAAAAAGCCATAGAATTAAACCCTACTTTTTTAAAAGCCCGCTACAATTTAGCCCATCTCTATTATTATAAACTGAGCTTGTATGAAGAGGCACTTAAAGAACTGGAAGAGTTATTGAAGATTTCCCCCACCTATTTAAAAGCAAATGAATTAAAAGAAGAGGTTATTCTTAATTATTCTGCTCATTCTTTAAACACCGGACTGGATTACTTAAAAGAGGGTGATTTTATAAAAGCCGAGAAGGAATTTAAGGCAGTTTTAAAGATAAAGCCGGATTTTGTAGTGGCAAAATATAACCTGGCAGTTCTCTCTTTAAAGCGCGGAGAAAAGGAAGACGCTAAAGAAAAACTCAAAGAGATTATTCAAGAAAATCCGGACTATCCTTTTGCCTTTCGGCTCTTGGGGAGTATTTACTTTGATGAGGGAAATTTCAGGGAGGCGGAGCGTTATTTTCAAGAAGTAATCCGGCTTATGCCCCAGGAAGCGCAGGCACACAATGACCTTGCCCAGACCTATACAAAATTAAAAAAATACGACGAGGCAATAGAGGAATTTCAGAAAGCACTTTCTCTTGCACCAGATAATCTCACGGTTTTATATGGACTTGCTTCTACCTACCGGGATAAAGGAGATTATCAAAATGCTCTCTTTTATTATAAAAGAATAAAGAACCTTGCTCCGGATTACCCCTTGGTGGATGCTGACCTGGCAGGAATATCTTCACAATTAGAAAAGCCAAAAGAGGAAGAGAAGTTCTCTTTTGAGGGAGAGAAGGCAGAAAAGGTAAGTGTGGTTTATTTAAAGAATGGGCGAAGAATTGAAGGGAGAATCTTAAAAGAGACTGAAGAGGAACTGGTCTTAGAAATAAAGATGGGAGAAACCCGGGGTAGAATAACTATTCCCAAAACAGGAATTGAAAAGGTAGAATAGTATTTTTAATGCATAAAATTTTTAGGCTCATCCATCAGGATAATTCCAGTTCTGCGCGTATGGGTAAGTTAATTACTCCCCATGGGGAAATTACCACTCCCATTTTCTTACCAGTGGCTACCCAGGCAACAGTAAAAACTCTCTCTAATCAGGATTTGTTTGCTTGTAGAATTGAGATGCTTTTAGCCAATGCTTATCACTTATATTTAAGACCTGGGGGAGAGATAATCAAAAAAGCAGGTGGCTTACATAAATTTATGTCTTGGCCAAAACCGATATTGACGGATTCAGGAGGTTTTCAGGTTTTAAGCCTCTCCGATTTAAGAAAAATAGATGATGCGGGAGTAGAGTTTCAATCGCATATTGATGGGACGAGATATTTTTTTACTCCCGAAGAAATAATTCATTTTCAAAAAGATGTTTTGGGTTCAGATATAATGATGGTTTTGGATGAATGTGTGGAGTTTCCCTGCGAGAAGGACAGAGCACGCCTGGCGATGGAACGAACTGTGAATTGGGCACTCCGTTCAAAAAAAAATTTTTGCGCTGAGCGGTTAACTGTTAGCCCTCAACTGCTCTTTGGCATTGTCCAGGGTTCCACTTATTTAGACCTGCGTAAGGAATGTGTAGAAAGACTCTTAGAAATAGGTTTTGATGGTTATGCAGTGGGAGGAGTAAGTGTAGGAGAACCGCAGGATTTAATTTATGAAGTGAGTTCTCAGGTAGCCAAGTTGCTACCTAAAGATAAGCCCCGTTATTTAATGGGTGTAGGCCATCCTGAAGATATGCTGGAAGCAATTTCCTGCGGATACGATATCTTTGATTGTGTAGTTCCTACGAGAAATGGAAGAAATGGCTGCGCCTTTACTTATCAAGGTAAAATTCTTTTAAGAAATGCTCAATATAAAGATGATTTTTCTCCTCTTGACGAAAATTGTCCCTGCTATGCCTGTGAGAATTACTCCCGCGCCTATATTCGCCATCTTCTAAATGCCGAGGAGATTTTAGGATTAAGGTTGGTTTCCCTACATAATATTTATTTTTATAATGAGCTTATGCAAAAAGTAAAAGAAGCAATTCAAAATAATAGTTTCCTTAATTTTAAAAAAGATTTTCTTGCAAATTATCTTAAAGCGTGATATGATTGCATAAAAAAATAAAACGAAAGTAGG
>JAMWCG010000109.1 GCA_023818555.1 Candidatus Omnitrophota bacterium | reverse complement strand
GGGAAGAAAAAACTCCCTCGGAAATATTTGCTTTTCGCAAGCCTAATTCTCAGAAAAATAAATCCGGCTGGGAGGTGAGGGTTGTTCCCAGTATTGCGCCTATTTTGCGTATTGAAGGAGAACTTAACCGTCACGGGGCAGGAATGT
Organism: Candidatus Omnitrophota bacterium; assembly: GCA_023818555.1. GTDB lineage: Bacteria > Omnitrophota > Gorgyraeia > DTHP01 > DTHP01 > DTHP01. The sequence goes on along the minus strand of JAMWCG010000109.1, from coordinate 4,031 downwards.
ATGATGTGATGAATGGGATAGGTGCCCATGAGATAGTAATTGAAACCCCTCAGCACATTGCCAATATGGCTGACCTCTCGGAGGAACAGATTGCCAAAGTTTTTTTTACCTATATTGAGAGGATACTCGATTTGGGCAGAGATTTGCGTTTTAAGTATGTGTTGGTATTTAAGAATTATGGTTGGAATGCGGGAGGAGGGCGGGTAAAGCACTCGCGTTCACAGTTAATGGCAATGCCGGTTAATCCCAAACGCGTGAAAGAGGAACTCTTAGGAGCAAAAACATATTTTGAGTTTAAAGACCGCTGTATCTTCTGTGATGTGGTTCGCCAAGAGTTAGACTCCGGAGAAAGAATTATTATTGATACGGATGGGATAATCGCCTTTTCTCCTTTTGCCTCGCGTTTTCCTTTTGAAACCTGGATTATTCCTAAACATCATTCAGCTGATTTTATCAGTTTGAGAAGACAGGAGGTTTTTGAATTAGCCAAGGTAATGAAACAAGTGCTTAATAAAATCAAGAAAGCTTTGAATGACCCACCTTATAATTATATAATCCATACTGCTCCTTTCAGAATTCCCAAAAAACCAGGTTACTGGAAAACTCTGGATGAAGATTATCACTGGCATATTGAGATAATTCCTCGGCTTACCCGTGTAGCAGGTTTTGAGTGGGGCTCGGGTTTCTATATAAATCCTACCCCACCTGAGGAGGCAGCAAAGTATTTGCGTGAACTGGAATAGATTGTGGAGAACAAGGTTTACTTGTTTAGAATAAGTATGGGAAGAGAAAATGGCGGAATTAAGAAGAGACCCTATAACTGGTAGATGGGTGATTGTGGGAAATGATAAGGAAATCAGGCCCGAAGATTTTGAAGTGGAGAGTCATGAAAAAGGAAAAGGAATTTGTCCTTTCTGTCCGGGGAACGAGGCGATGACTCCTCCAGAAATAATTGCTCATCGTGAGGGACAGACTGCTCCCAATACTCCGGGTTGGCTTACCCGTGTAGTCCCCAATAAGTTTCCTGCGCTCCAAATTGAAGGAAGTTTGAATAAGAGAGGCATAGGAGTTTATGATTTGAGTAATGGCATAGGAGCGCATGAGGTAATCATAGAAAATCCGGACCACAATCGGGAAATTGCCGACCTGTATGACCACGAGGTAGAAAGGATTGTCTGGTGTTACCGAAATAGAAGCATAGATTTGAGAGGAGATAAACGGTTTAAATATATTCTTATTTTTAAAAATTATGGTAAAAGCGCCGGGGCTTCCCTGGAACATCCTCATTCTCAGCTCATTGCTTTACCGGTTATTCCCAAACGTGTGCAGGAGGAGTTACGGGGTTCGCAGAGATATTTTGAATATCGTGAGCGCTGTGTATTTTGTGATATGGTAAAACAGGAATTACAGGACGGGAAAAGAATAGTTGCAGAAAATAAGCATTTTGTTGCCTTTACTCCTTTTGTCTCCTGTTTCCCTTTTGAGTTCTGGATTATCCCGAAAGAACATGAATCGGATTTTTCTTATCTTCAGAGAGAGGAGGCGGTAAGTTTTGCCAGTATCTTGAGAGAGATGCTGAAACGGGTGAAGGTGATTTTGCGGGACCCTTCTTTCAACTTCATTATTCACACCTCACCCTTAGAAGAAATGGAGAAAGAAGATTATCACTGGCACTTGGAATTTATGCCTAAACTCACAAGGTTAGCGGGATTTGAATGGGGAACAGGGTTTTATATAAATCCTATGCGTCCTTCTCTGGCAGCCAGGTACTTACGGGAGGCAAAGATTTAATTAAATCTTAGATTGGATAGGGATGCACTAATTACTGACATTCTAATTTGCAGATAGTAAAGGAGGGAGAAGAAATGGGAGTAAAAATAGGGATTAATGGTTTCGGGAGAATCGGAAGGCTGGTTTTTCGTGCGGGTTATAAGGATTTAGACATTGTAGTGGTAAATGACCTTCCCGTGGGAACCAAAGTATTGGGGCATCTACTTAAATATGACTCTAACTTTGGGGAGTTAAAAGCAGAATTAGAGATAAAGGAAGATGCCTTAATAGTGGATGGGAAAGAGATAAAGGTAACCAGTTTTAAATCACCCGCAGAGATTCCCTGGAAAGATTTGGGAGTGGATATTGTGGTAGAATCCAGCGGTGTCTTTACAGAGAGGGAAAAAGCAATTGGGCATATTGAACGCGGGGCAAAAAAAGTAATTATTACTGCGCCAGCCAAGAATGAAGATATTACGATTGTTTTGGGAGTAAATGATACCAGTTACGACCCCAAAAAGCATCAGATCATTTCTAATGCTTCCTGTACCACCAACTGTCTGGCACCGGTTGCCAAAGTATTATTAGATAATTTTGGAATAAAAAGAGGGTTAATGACCACCATTCATTCTTATACCAATGACCAGAGAGTGCTTGACCTTCCTCACAAGGACCTGCGTCGGGCAAGAGCAGCTAATCTTTCCATGATTCCCACCACCACGGGGGCAGCAAAGGCAATTGGCCTGGTTATCCCCCAGTTGAAAGGGAAAATGGATGGTCTGGCAATCAGGGTTCCTACTCCCAATGTTTCTTTAGTGGACCTGGTTTGCGAAGTGGAGAAAGATACTTCTAAGGAGGAGGTAAATTCTGTTTTTAAGAAAGCTGCGGAGACAAATCTGAAAGGAATCCTCTATTATTGCAATGTTCCACTGGTTTCGCGTGATTTTAATGGCTCAAGCTATTCGGCAATCTTTGATGCAGAATTGACTAATGTGATAGATAAGCGCTTAGTAAAAGTGCTTGCCTGGTATGATAATGAGTGGGCTTACTCTTTGCGCGTGGTAGATTTGGTAAAATTGGTGGCAAAGAAGTTATAAGACCGCAGAGAGATACGGGATTCAATGCGGTAAAGACCGGAGGATAAGAGATGGCAAAGTTAACCATTAGAGATTTAGATTTAAAGGATAAATTAGTCCTGATGCGCGTAGATTTTAATGTCCCTCTGGATGAGAAATTAAATATTACTGACCCTGCAAGAATTGTAGCCACACTTCCCACGATAAGATACGCCTTAGAAAAGGGGGCAAAGAAGGTAATCCTGATGAGCCATTTGGGGAGGCCCGAGGGGAAGGTGGTGGAGAATTTAAGATTAAATCCTGTGGCTGTAAGATTAGCGGAGTTACTGGGCGAGAAAGTAAAAAAACTGGATGATTGTTTGGGAGATAAAATTAAAAGAGAGATTGCAAGGTCTAAAGAGCGGGTGATTCTTTTAGAGAATTTAAGATTTCATCCTGAAGAGGAAAAAAATGACCCCACTTTTGCCAGAAAACTTGCAGAATTGGGAGATTTATTTATCAATGATGCTTTTGGGACCTGTCATCGGGCTCATGCTTCTACGGAAGGGATAACACACTACCTTAAATCCGCCGCCGGATTTTTACTGGAAAAAGAAATTAAATATTTAGGAGAAGCGATAGAAAAACCTCAGAGACCATTTGTGGTTATCTTAGGAGGAGCAAAGGTCTCCGATAAAATTGAAGTGATAGAAAATCTTTTGCCTAAAGCCGAAGCAATTCTTATTGGAGGAGCAATGGCTTATACTTTTCTCAAGGCAAAAGATGTAAATATCGGGAATTCAAAATGTGAGAAAGATAAATTAGAATTGGCTAAGCAAATTCTAAAAAAGGCAGAAGATTTAAAGAAGGAATTCTTCCTTCCCCTTGACCATATTATTACCGAGAAAGTGGAAGCCTCAGCAAGCGTTGTGAATACAGAAGGAGTGGATATCCCTGAAGGATGGTGGGGAGTGGATATTGGGGAAAAGACTGTGGAAGAGTTTAAGAAGGTGCTAAAGAATGCCCAGACAATTGTCTGGAATGGTCCTTTGGGAATATTTGAAATAGAGCCCTTCAGCAGGGGGACCAAGGAGATTGCTCTTTATCTCTCTCAGCTTAAAGCGACTACCATTGTAGGCGGAGGAGACACAGCGGCAGCCGTAGCGAAGTTTGGGGTAGAGAATAAAATGACCCATGTCTCTACTG
>JAMWCG010000108.1 GCA_023818555.1 Candidatus Omnitrophota bacterium | reverse complement strand
TATCCGGAATCTCGGCATCACTTTTATAAATCTTAAGTTCGGGATAGCGCGCAACCATCTCCTGCATAAACTGAACAGTCTCTTTGGGCTTAAATCTGGTGGTGACGATAAAACCTCTAATCTTGGGACCTACCCTTTTTGCCAGATTCCAGACACAGACCGAATCCTTACCTAAACTATTAGCCACTACAAGACCATCACCGTACTTCTCATAAGCCTCTTTTATTAGTGCTAAGGACCTGTCTACTTTTTCTTTAAAATTAAGTTTATCTACCAATTCCGTTATCTCTTCCTTAGTCTGCGATAATCCCATTTCCAGTAATCCCATTTTAACCCTCCTCCTTACTTCAAATTAATTAAAAATTATATTTGATAAAGCAAACCAGCTTGCCTGTATTTAACTTTGTTGGCAATATCCTCAAAATTTATTTCATCCAACACTTTGATTAGGGAGCCTTCCGTTTGTTTCCAGATTTCTGTAAAGACCGATTCTTTTTTGTTTACCGTCTCAGCCATCTCTAAGAGGTTGCCTTCCAATTTGCGAACCACCTCGCCTACACTTATACTACGCGGGTCTTTGACTAATTTGTATCCACCACGCTTTCCTCTTACGCTCTGCACCAAATTCAAGTTTTTTAATTTGCACAAAATCTGCTCCAAATATTTAATCGGAATCCCTTGCTCTCTGGCAATCGCAGAGACCTGAACTATCCTTTTCCCTGGCCAGTTTAAGGATAATTCCAAAAGCGCTCTACAGGCATAGTCAATCTCTGCAGAAATCCGCATTTCTCTCTTCAATTTAAGATTAGTAAGTCTATAGACATAATAAAATATACACAGACAATTTACTTTTGTCAAGTAAAAAATTATTCTTCTCCCATTTATCGCGCACTTCCTTCGGGAGTGTAGGATTACAAAAACAGGCAGACTTTTTGTCTGCCTGTTTTTATTCCCCTCCCAGAATCTTTTTTCTCTCTAAGAGTTTTTGGGCTTACACGGTTTCTTTGGCTTCCTGGGACCACATTTACCCATGTTTCACCTCCTGTAAATAATAATTAACGATAAATGTCTCAGGTGTCTTTCTTTCTATTCTCTCAATCTCAAAATCTAAATTGGCTAAATCCTTTAGATAATACTTGTAATCCACAAAATTCTCATCAAAGCAGCAGGCAAAAGAAGCTTTTGTTCCGCTAAATTCCACCTTCAGCCTTCTCTCTTTATGAGAGACGACCTTTGCTTTACATTCGGGATACCGATATTGATTAAATTTTCGCGTTACCTTTCTTAAAATATTTCCTTCCATCTAAACACCTGTCTTTAATCTTTCCCCTACTTTTCCCACCAGCTCTTTACCAGGAGTAAGAGTTTTCTTACCCGGTTCCCATTTGGCTGGACAAACCTGTGTAGGATTTTCCCGAACATACTTAAAAGCCTTTAACTTTCTTAAAAGTTCATCTGAATTCCTGCCCACAGGAAAATAATTTACTTCCGATGCCACCAACTTCCCATCAGGGTCAATAATAAAGGTCCCCCTTAAAGAAAGACCAGAATTCACATCATATACCCCAAAGGTTTTTGATAAGATATGGGTAGGGTCCGCTCCCATCGGATACTTAATACTGGCGAGTAATTTCTCCGAATTCTGCCAGGCATAATGAACATAATGGGTGTCTGTACTTACAGAGATTAGTTCTGCAGCCTCCTTTTTAATCTCATTATATCTTTCTCCCACATCCGCCAGTTCTGTGGGACAGACAAAGGTGTAATCTGCAGGGTAAAAGTAAAGAATGAGCCATTTACCTTTTTTAAATATATCCGAGAATTTAATCTTTCCAAAATCTTTCTTCTCCGGTAAATAAGCATCCAACTCAAAATCTGGTATCTTTTCCCCTACCGTTAAGCTCTTTATCTCTTCCATAACAAACCCCTCCTTTCTATTTTTCTATTTTTTAAGGCCATTTAATGATACCTTTATCTTCATACCTCATCACCTCCTATTCTTCTATTTTAATTTCTTTCGTCCCTTCCCAGAGACCGTGGAGATTGCATTTTGCCCAAGCTTTTAAAGGACCATGAGCATGGGTTAATTTTACCGGGACAGTAACCTTGGGTGAACTCAACGAACCTGAGAGATTTACGCGAAAAAGAAAGGTATCTCCGGAATACAACTCCATCCACTCAATAAAATGCCCAGGTTCATTGGGATGGGCTTTGTATTTGCCCACCTCAATGGTTACCTCAAATACCTCGTTTCTTTTTACTCTCTCCGGAGCAGTGATCACCGGCAAATGCTTTTGTTCTAACTCCGAGAGGTTCTTTAAATCCTTGACTGTCCTGACCCCACATAAGATATCCTCTGCACAGATAAATCTTTCAACTCCATACATACAAATCACCTCCTTTCTAAATTTACATTATGGGTTCTAAAGTTAAGGCGGGATGCTGCACACTTTTTAAAAAATCTAAGAGCTGGGAAATCTCCACAGCAATGGTTTCATCAGCAATCTTATCTAAAAAATTATCTATCCCTAACTCTTCCGCTCTTTTTTGAAAATCCGGGGCAATCTTCTCCTTCAACTCTTTAGGCATCCAGACTACCCGCTTTAAACCTCCTTCTGCCTTAATGAACTTTTCTGAAGTAATGTATCTACGGGAGATACCCATAAACCCCGGAGTTTGCTGGCCTCCCCCGGTCATCCCTGCTAATGTGGAAAATTTCATTCCCACTGGCGTCATCCCTGAATATTCGCGGTTAACAATCATTACTCCATTGGCTTCAGGAACGACCGCGACAATGCACTCAAAACAACCACAGGAAGTCATGGGATTCTGGATTAAAGAATAGAGGCATAATCTTTTAATCGTTTGATGTGATGCCTGATAGATAAACTCATTTACTCCTCCCCACTCCCCTTTTTTAGCATCTAAGAGCCCCTTTTTCTCAATAGGTCGGTTTCCACCAGTGGGTAGTAGTTCATAAGCAGTCTTTGCATCCAAAAAGGAAATTGCCCCACATAATCCACTCCTTTGCGGTGTAATTACACAGGCATGATTGGGAGCAAAGGAGGAACACAAAAGACAACTGTAGAATTCCGGGACATCTTCATCTTTTAAATTCAACAACTTCTCATCTCTTCTCTTATATGCTTTACCTGCCTCTAATAAAAGCTCCTTGACTTCATCTTCTGCGGTAACAATTTTCACTTTAACTTTATCCACAATATTAGAATACTCATCGTGAAATTTGGCATGGAGAATTTTACCAAAATCTCTTAAACTCAATCCCAATTCCTTTGCTTCCTTAGAGACCCTGAGCCAAATTGCGTCACGCTGACCTAAATGGGCTACTCCCTGAGCATAATTTAGAAAACGGTGGATCTGTCTCTCCAAGACCGGTTCAAAATCTTCTTGCATCTTTCTGCCAGCAACCTCAACCCAGATAGCCAGAGGGTAAGAATTTTTTTCTTCCATCTGGTCTAAATCAAGACCAAGAATTTCTATTTCTCCATCCTTTATCTCTTCTAAATTTTTTGTTTTTAAAAACTCAAAAGCAATGCTCTTCTTCCCACCAAATTCACAAAACATCATTTCTTTGCGAATTCTTTCTCCTTCAAAGGCTGGTGAATAATTTACCGGGATATCTATCTTTTCAATTTTAATTTTTATTCCTCTGGTCTGTATTGCCTTAGAGCCTATATTCCCATAATCTCTTTCTACAACTAAAGCCTCATGGAGCGTTGCCTCAGAATCTATGATTGTTTCTACATTCTGGTCAGTAATTACCGGGATGCCTAATCTTATTAAACCTGCAAGATAACTTATCTTTTCCTCCGACAATGCTCCCAAGGCCAAGGTAAATGCCGGTATCCTTTCCTTTATATGTTTAAATATGGCAGAAGAATTCCCCCGTTTTAGTCCCCCAAAACTCAAAGCAGTCCGTCCAATAAAATCTGCTGCATAGACTAAAGAAGATTCCCTTTTGCCCAAAGGGACAATATAACTCTCCAAACCCAAAACCACATTTTCTTTATCTAATTGTTCTTTAAACCCTCCCACCAAGAAACTTAAAATATGCTTTGTTTGTAACTCTCGGATTAAATTCTTAGCGCTCAGCGAATCCGGAGCCTCTCCCAGAATAATCCCTACTCCACAGATCCGGCCATCCACTAAGGGAAGTCCTAAAGCT